>VEMY01000047.1 GCA_009711825.1 Bacillota bacterium
AAATCTGAATAGACTTTCCATTCTTTTTCACTTAAAGTGACAAACACTTCATTACTGACATATTCAGGCATCTTGAGATAATCGGTAGATTTCATAGAAATAGTGATGTCCGATATTTGTTTGTAGATTTCCTCTTCTGCACCTGGCAGTGGTTTATAAGAAAATATAATCTGTGCGTTTCTCTTATCTGGCTTAAAATAGGTGTTTCGATAATGGCTGATGTAGCGTCCAAGCCTTTGACCCAAATCAAGAATGCGAAACTCTGCCCATAAATCCATCAATCCATTACTGGAGGGAGTGCCGGTAAGACCAACTATTCTTTTTACAGAGGGTCTAACTTTGAGTAGACTCTTAAACCGCTTTGCACCATAGGACTTAAAGGATGACAGCTCATCAATGACTACCATATCAAAATGAAAAGGAATACCACTTTTATGAACCAACCAATCCACGTTCTCACGATTGATGATGTATACCGTTGATTGTTTCTTGAGGGCATCGATTCTTTCTTTTTCTGTTCCTACTGCCACCGAATAAGAGAGTCCTTTTAAGTGATCCCACTTTTTTATTTCAGCAGGCCATGTATCTCTTGCTACTCTTAAAGGAGCAATGACTAACACCTTGCAAACGAGAAAGCTATCCAAACACAGATCAAATATGGCGGATAAGGTAATCACACTTTTACCTAAACCCATTTCAAGAAATACTGCAGATATGGGATGGGATAAAATGAATTCAGTAGCATAGCTTTGGTATTCATGTGGATTGTATTTCACTAAGTATCCCTCCAATCTGTTCTATATCATCCAGGCAATAGACCAAAAAGCCTAATGCCTCTAATTGCTTCTTTCTTTTATTCTGTAAAGGACGCATCTTTTTCCCTGTTGCCTTACATTCGACAAAGGCGATTCTTCCCATGGGAAGTAATACAATGCGATCAGGCATGCCATCTATACCAGGACTCACAAATTTCGGGGCCATACCTCCCATGCTTTTTACTGTCGCTACCAGTTTTTGTTCTATATATTTTTCTTGCATAAATGACCTCCATAAATTGATTAGGAACAACAAGCACAACTTTTAACGTTTTTTCCTATACGCGCGCATACACACGCTCACGATGCTTTACTACTACTATTTATTAATTTATTACTAAGTAGTAAAACTCTTGTTCCACTCATTCCAGTAAAGCCAAAATGTCGGTAATGACTGGGTTTTTAAGAGAACAAGCATAAGGAACAACCATAGAACAAGGAACGACCTTACTCATTCTTCTCGTAACAACGTTGCCTACCGTAAATGGGAAAATTACTTGTTCCGTTCTTGTTCCCTTGGTACTTGTTCCACCCATTAATCTTTTTCATAATGCCTGCAATGGCATAGGAGTCCGCAGGCTTCATGGCGGAGGCATCCCTTCCAAAGCATTCACACCAAATTTCCATATTGCAAACAATCGTACGTTCTACCGTGCCAACACGGGATTCCCCACCAAATTCACTACCGTTTAGGTAATTTCTTCGCTCGTATAAGGACAGGGCATTCCAATCATCGGGTAAAAGCGTATCGAGATAGCTGCGAACAAGGCCTTCTCGCTCATCACTTTCCATGGCATCTGCCTGCTCATTCGTTGCCAACTCTACATCACTGCCCTCTAAATAGAGCTTTTCACCTTTGGCATAAAGCACCAAAGTTTCTGCCCAAATCTGCTCTACATCGTATACGGACATCTGCCATGCTTTTCTTTTACCGTCACCACTAATACGCACTGGCCAGAATCTTCGGTTACCCGTGATGTCTCGCAAAAATCCACTTTCTGCATTGGTAGAGCCGACAATGATACATTGACGTGGGTGGCTTTCAACATTCACCCCATAACTGGCACGGTATTTATCATCCGATCTTGAAATAAAGGATTTCACAACCTCCACATCGGTTTTTCGCATGCCAGCTAGTTCGCCCAGTTCTAAGATCCAGTATCCTTGAAGTTTTTCAGGGCCTGCTTTGTCTTTCATATCCGTGAGGGTTAAACTATCAGAAAACCAATCGCCTGCAAGCTTTGCAAAGAAGGTAGACTTACCGATGCCTTGTGGTCCATTCAGAATTAAAACGCTGTCGAATTTCGTGCCAGGATGAACAATTCTAGCGACTGCTGCCACCATCATTTTTCTAGTAACGGCTCTGGTATAGGAATTATCTGTTGCATTAAAATAATCAATCAGTAAGGTCTCAACGCGATCGGTTCCATCCCACTCTGGTAGATGATCCAGGTATTCTTTTATAGGATGATAGGATCGCTCTGCTGCGACTGCTAGTATTGCGTCCTTTGTTTTGGTTGGGGAGTAGATGCCATATTTATTAGATAGATAAACTTTAAGGGCTGCATTATCTGAATCATTCCAGCCACCCTTCATCTGTTCCCAAGGCAATCCATCTCTAGCATCGATTCCATCACGGTGCTTATTAAAGGCAATGGATTCTAGTTCTGAATCGTTGCGGATGATAAGAACGATATTATCCAAGGTGTCCTTAATCTTTCCTTGCTTATCTAGTTCAAGTGCTGTCTGCCAGTTATCTTCAGTAAAATCGATTGTTGCCTGTTCCATCCGCTCTTTCGTAAACTGTGCTTTTACTTCATCGTCTTGGATGGCAAATTCGCACATATTGATAAAGGATGGTAACTTACTTGGAGGTGTGCTTTCTGTCGCTCGATCATCTAAATGACCAAACTTATGAATACGAACAAGATCGAAAGCATTAAGCAGCCTCCCACTTGCAGGATCTGTTGCGTGGTGAGAATAGGCAAACTTATCATCATAGAGGATAACCCCTGCACTGGAGTCAGCCGGGATATAATCATATCGACCAACCATTACTGAAGGCTCGTATATATCATTTAAAAACGTATCAATCGCTCGGCTAACTGAGTAGGTACGGCAAAAAGTACCGATGACACCTTCTTTAGAAAGTGGATCGGCTTGTTCCTTTAATGAGCGATCAAGTACTTCTGACTGCCTAGAGGATACGGGCCAAGTACTGGTGTCTCGCCAATCATCGTATTTATTTAGAAATTCATCAGGATCAAGAATGGAGCCATCTTTCTCTTCATACACAAAAATGCCGTTTCTTGAAGTAGACGGCCAATACATTAATCGTTCCGGTTCATAGGTCGTATCATCAAAAAGGTCGATGCCGATTTCTTTTGCGACCATGCGACTAACAGCAGCATACTCTTCCTCTCCCACATCACGAAAGAGAGGAATAATCAGCCTTAGTCTTGGATTTTCTGGAGTATGTTTATGAGTAGAATAGATGCAACACTGATATGGGAAGAAGGTAGAGATTTCTTCCCATATAGTACTTGTGCCATAATCCATATCAAGGGTGAGCATGGAGCGTGATAGAACATTCCCTTTTTTACGTCTACCATCTTTTAAGTGACCGCCAACAAAACCTCCGACATCTTTAATGGAATCTTGACCACCTTTTCTCATTTTTCGATATTCTTCTACGGTTTCTGTGGTACGCTGTGTGGTCTTAACACGGGAGCAGAAGTCCTCCCAGCTGATGTCTGTGTTTTTCCATTTCTTATCCATTCGGCTGTTGCCGTATGCTATCTTCATAGAGACTCTACCTCCTTAAAATCCTTATTAAAATATCTGACCGGCTGTCTGCGTTTCTTTGCTTTTTCAATTTCAATACTCATACCTCTTGAAATCACATCACCTAGAACCCAGACCTCTTGGCATTTGCCCATCAGGATAATATCCATGAAAATAGCCTGGTCACGTTCCTGTTCATTGTTATCATCCATGAATTGCGGAAACATAAGATGTGGAGCAAGCGGGATATTGCCCTTGTCTAAAGCAAAACGACAAAATGCTCGTGTGCGCTTATTGTTGTTTTCTATATCGCCACTAAATGGAGAGCAAATATAGACAAGGGGCTTAAAGGCAGCTTTTGCTGCTGCCTTTTCCTCACGAGTGATATTGCTAAGTGCTTTATGAGGAGTTGGGTCATGATACCCTTCTGCGTTGTTCATATTGATTCCCATATCACACCTCCATCTCAATCTGCGGATAAATACCATCCACCTTTAATTGTTCGTAGATAAAAAGTCTTCCTTTTTGCGTCCACTTGGTATGCACTTTCGTATGCTTTATACCTTTGCTATCTTCGTAAATATGAGTGTTGGTTTTGGTATATCCATTGGGAGCATACTTTTGATAAAGAAGCCAAATGTCACCTTGCTTAAACTGAATCCCTTTTTCATGAAGGTATTCGTTCATACGCATGGCACTCCAGCCATAATCTTTAGCAATCACAGAGATATTGACTGCATCCCTGCATTTAAGAACCACATCATAATAAGTAGCCTTGGGTTTCATCTCAGCAATTTGTTGTTGACCAATCGCAACTGCCGCCATCAGTTCCTTGTTTTTTTCACGTTCTTCTTTTAATGCAGTAAATGCAGCAATGGCAAGGTCTGGATTTGCGATTAAATCGTCTGTTGCATAAAGTCCATGTTTGCGAATAGCAGGGAGGACTTCATTGGTGACCCATCGCTTAAACTTTTTAGCATTTGGCATTTTGCTTGAGAGGATGAGGCTGTACAGCCCGGATTCGTTGATAGCAGTCATCGTTTGATTTCTTCCTATGGCGTCACGAATCGTTACGTCATCCTTGTCCTCTTCATCAATGTGGTCAATTAAAGCTTTGCGAGTATTTGCATAGCCAAGAATATCAGCAACATCCTTACCTACAAAATAAGGTTGACCGCCAAGCGTTGTAGTACGTACAGAGCCGAACTCTGCATTTTTGTAAACTTGTAATTCCATTCGAATTACCTCCTTGTGTTTTTTTGGAGGTCTTGACCTCCTACCTAGTAGCCTTGGGAGAAGGTCAAATCTGACGGTTTTTATATTCTTGTTCTAATTTCTTTATGGCTCGCTTTAATTTCTGAGTAATATTGTTTTCACTTACACCGATGGAACTGGCATATTCTCGAATCGACATACCGTCAATGCGTACTGCAATGAACATATCTGCCCAGTCCTGCTTTTTGCCAAGAACGGTGCGTATCCATTGGCAGACAGATTCGTACTCATCTTGGTGATTGCGCTCTATCTCCTGAGAGTTATCAGCGAAAGTATCCATGACATCTATTTCAACCTCATCATCTTTTCGATAAGGTGTCTTGGGATTACCAAGATGCCTATGGTAGCGACGCCAATGGTTGTATTCCTTGTTGTTCATGAGGTCGAACATTTCTTGTAGAGTCTCGCAGCGTTTCACCTCTGCCTTCTTTTCAGGCTTTGCTTCTGCAAGACGTTGTTCATAGTCGATTTCCAGCATGACGCTGTAATCTCCGTCTGGAATTTCAATTGTGGTGTAGTTCTTGTGACCGTTTTTGATGTTGTCTTCATATAAAACTCGAATCTTCATAAAGTATTCCTTTCCGCCTAGTCATTGGGCGGCGGAATACAAAAAGAGCCTGCGGTGAAGATGACCACAGACTCCGCTTGTCCTAAAAAAGGGCACACGAAATAACGGTGGGTGCATCTTCATTCCAAACACAGTCTTTATTACTGTGTTCTGAACTCTTATGCATCCCGCCGTCCGTATGCGCACTAGGACTTTGAGATTGATTTTGTTGAGCGATAACCGCTCTGGATAGATTTCTCCCTTAGGGAAGATAGGTAGGCTGATTATTCTAATCTGTCGCTACCTATCATTTGTTCTGAAATTACTTTTTCTTGCTTGGTCTTGTTTGACTTAAAGCACTTCCAGCAACCGACTTGGCTTTCTTGCTGTAGCGTCCATCGTTAAGAATTTTGCTTGCTTTTGATGCAACTCTCTTGGATGTTTGCTTCGAATTTCGCTTTGCCATTTACGTTCCCTCCTTTCATAAATTGGATTCAATCATTCATTTTCGTAAACATAATGTAGATTTTCGCAAAGATATATGATAGAATATTGTTTTTGCTGAGCCATATAGCCCATAAGTTGACGGTATTGCCTGTCCAACAACTGCTAGGTATAATGACCTTATCTTATGAAAGGAAAGGACGCCCCGTTAGCGTGCTACCCATTACAGCAGCACCAGGGCGTCCCAACTCAAAAACCATGGTCATTATAT
>VEMY01000048.1 GCA_009711825.1 Bacillota bacterium
TGGAATATGCCCAAAGACTTGCAACGACTTAGTTCAAGCCGAAACACATTGGTAAGCCGTATGCCTTAGCAGGGCACGTGCGGTTTGATGAGGGGGTAGCCATGAGAGTGGTTACCCTACTCTATTTGCAGGAATGATTGACTGCGGTGTAGAATCTAATTGGGCATAAAACTCAGGAGGCGATAATATGCAATTTACAACCCGGGTAGTGCGTTCCCATAGTTTCGACCCCTGGTTCAACCTTGCTTTGGAAGAGCACCTGCTGCGGAGCGTGGCCGATAAAGCTCAGGTAATCCTCTATCTCTGGCAGAACAAACATACGGTGGTCATCGGCCGCAATCAGAACGCATGGAAACAATGTCGCTGCACGCTGCTGGAAGAAGAAGGTGGCAAACTTGCCCGCAGGCTCTCCGGCGGTGGCGCCGTCTATCATGATTTGGGCAATTTAAACTTCACCTTTGTCATGAGTCGTTCCTTTTATAATCTAGAGAAGCAGTTGGCCGTCATTCTCGATGCAGTTAAGCGCCAGGGAATTGCTGCGAGGTTCAGCGGTCGCAACGACTTGACCGCAGAAGGCCGCAAGTTCTCCGGCAATGCATTTTATTTCAAGGAGAACATGGCCTATCATCATGGCACATTGCTGGTGGATGTAAATGTGGAAGATATGGTCAAGTACTTACAAGTGTCCGAGGAGAAGATGCGGTCCAAGGCCGTGGAGTCAGTGCGTTCCCGGGTGGTGAACCTCAAGAGTTTGAATCCGGAGTTGACGATTGAGAAGATGGCAGAGAGTGTTCATGCCGCCTTCAACGAGGCCTATGGCGCTGCCGAGAGCGTCGAAGAGTTTGATCCACAGAGCATAGACCTCTCGGAATTGTATGAGAAATACGCGTCCTGGGACTGGCGCCTGGGCAGCACACCCAAGTTTGATGTAGATTTCTCCACCCGCTTCCCCTGGGGCGAAATCGAGGTGGGGCTGGTTGTACACAAAGGCCATATTAAGTCTGCCCGCTTCTTTTCCGACGCCATGAATTCTCAGCTGATTATGGACATCTCTCCGCTATTGGCCGGAGCTCCTCTGCAGGCAGAAGCTGTATCATCCCGTTTGGTGTTGCCGGAGCTTGCAGAGGAAGACCAGGTAATACTCAACGACATCCGCGGTTGGCTGCAAGAAAAGATCACCAATCTGTAGTTAAACAACAAACGCCGTGACGGCTTCTCGTCACGGCGCCTTTTTTATAATAGTGGTGATAACAATCTGGATACCGATTCCTTAAACTTGACCTTGAGTGGCAACTTCTGATAGCGTTCCAGGGTCAGCTCTGAACTGTCGGCAATATCTCGGTCAAACTGGGCTTCCAGCTCACTGCAGACAGCGCTGTCGTATATAAACGCATTGATCTCGAAGTTCATTTCAAAACTGCGGATATCCATGTTTGCGGTGCCGACGCTGGCCACCGAACTGTCCACAGCCACAACCTTGGAGTGAATAAAGCCCTTTTCATAGGTGTAACAGCGCACCCCGGCTTTCAGCAAGGTTCCGATATGGGAGAGGGTGGCCCAATAGATGAAGGGGTGATCAGGTTTGTTGGGAATCATAATCCGTACATCCACACCCGACAAAGCCGCCACCCTCAGGGCGGCCAGGATGCTGTCATCGGGAATGAAATAAGGTGTCTGGATGCTGATTCGACGCTGGGCGTTGTTAATCAATTTCATATAGCCATCCCGGACCGGACTCCATTTATGGTCGGGCCCGCTGGATACGATTTGGATGCTGGTGTTGCCGGCAGGTTGCTGGGCAGGGAACCAGCCGCTGTCCAAATCTTTTTCTTCGCGGGAAGCAAATTGCCAGTCGGCCATAAACCTCAAGTTCAGACAGTTGACGGCACCGCCGCGGATGCTCAGATGGGTGTCCCGCCAATAGCCAAAACGGGTTGAGAGGCCTAGATATTCATCGCCAATATTGAATCCGCCAATAAAGGCAATGTCCCCGTCGACGACACATATCTTCCGGTGATTGCGGTAATTTACCCGGAGGTTCAGATAGGGAATAAAGGGAGGGAAGAAGCAGGCTACCTGACCGCCGGCGGCGATCAGTTCCCGGAAAAAGTTCTTGGGCAGACGGATGCCGCCCATGCCGTCATAAAGCACCCGGACGGCAATGCCGGTGGCAGCTTTTTTAGTCAGCAGCGCGAGAATCTCTCTGCCCAGTTTGTCATTACGGATAATATAGTATTCCAGGTGAACAAACTGTCTGGCGCCGGCAATTGCCGCCTTGAGGGCGGCGAATTTTTCCTTTCCGTCATCGTATATTGTGACAGCATTATCGGTCGTCAAATGGGAGCGACTGCCGGACTGATGAAATCTTATTACATCACGATTCAATAGAACTTCTGTCGGGGGAGTGGACTGTTGGCTTAAAGGGCAGGCCAGGCTCTGCATGTGGTCGGATACTTGCTTCTTTGCGAATATTTTTTGCTTGCGCAAATCCTGTCCGATGAACAGGTAGAGTACGAAGCCGATAATCGGCAGGAATAAAAGTACCATCAGCCACAGCCAGGTGGTGGTGGGGTTGCGACGCTCAAAGAACACCAATAAAACAGCCAAGCCCATGTTGACTAGGTAGAGTAAGGCGACAAATAAATTAAGCCACGGCATGTTTTCACCCCCTGTTATGGATATTATATAGTCTTTTGGCCGTGTGGCAAGAGCAAAACCCACTGAATCAGGGGGCAAAGGTTATTGAGTTTCTGAAATTGTTTTCTCCAGTACAAAAACAGTAGTGGTTCCATCGCCAATTGGATAATCGTGCACAGTTTTTACTTCACGAAATCCCTGCTTGCTCCAGAACTTATACCCGCCCTTGTTCTCCTGTTGAACCCCCAGACGGATTCGTCTGGCGCCCCGCTCCCGGCACCAGCATTGGCAACAGTTGTAGTTAATTCGGTGCCAAGATGCTGTTGTCGGTAAGCAGGGTCGATGAGCATCAGGCCAAGATACCAGGTTCCGGGGGCAGGATAATCTTTGACAATATCAATAAGCCCACGCAGTTCCTTGTTCAAAAACAGTCCGAGGATAAATTTATCTGAGCAAGCTTTGCCTGGTGGCAATTCTGAAAACAATTGCTCGGCTGAACTTGAGCCGGGCGGATTGTCACCAATCATGATAAAGAATTCTCTGCACCGCTCAAGCAACGCCTGGATTTCTTTAGTGTCTGCGGTTGAGAGCGGGCAGATTGACCAAGCTTGGGAACCGTTAAATTTTGGCGTCATCTTAGATGTTTACCCAATAACGGCTGCCGTCCCGGTCACGGTTAAGGAAACCGTATTCAATCAGATAGCGGCGCAGGGTCACATAATCTTCATAGAAGTCGTTAAGAATTGCGTTAACTTCCCTTTCCGTATATTCACGGTTAGGCTCCAATCGCTCCGACAAGTACTTCAGGATAACCAATTTGCGTTTTTGCTTCTTTGGGAACTCAGTAAGTTTTCCGTCCCGAATGTAGTTGGTAATAATTTTATCCCGTTCCTGCGCGGTGATTGCATAACGATCGTCCACCATTGTCGCACCTTTGTGTATGGGAATGAATTCGTCTTTTGGGGACAATAGCCCCATCAGGGCCAAAAAGATCCGTGCCTGCTTTTCTTTTTCCCGCAGTTTATAGCGGTGATGACGGATTGTTGAACTGCTGCCCCCTTGGCGTTCACTAATCTCTTTATCATTGAGTCCCGAATAAAACATTGTCATCAGTTCTTTTTGGGTATCGGTAAGTCCGGTAAGTTTTTTGTCAAGATTAAGCAAATACTTAAACATCGGGCCGTGTTCGCTCTGAACATGCTCGGATGCAGCACGTTCAGCTTCCAACAAAAAATCCCCTTGGGGGTAAACAATACCCCGCTGGAATTGTCGGCCACAAATCAGACAGAAAAAACTTTGTTGCTTTTGGCAATAGCCTTGCTTTAGCTCTTCAGCACTGCCAAAATAATTGATTTATATCCAGCATGTATATGCACTTCCGCAAGCATAATACATTATTGTTTACGTTTATGTCAACAAATCATATGATTGTTTGTTTGAGAGCTTTGGGCCGCTTGTCCTGTTTTATTTGCCGTTTGTTTATGGTAAGCTGAAACTAACCGTTATAATGTTTGAACTCTTTTTCTCTACGGGAGGGAATTTCATGAAATCGAAATATAAGCGGGTTTTTAAGGGCTATGGTTTTTTATTGCATTGGGCCCGGGTGCTCGTCGTTATTACCGGTATTGGAACTTTCATTTGGACTTTCCTGATGGCCAGGCTGATGTCGGTTACGTTTACTGAGATGTTGATTCCCAACGGAATCGGATTTGGTCTGATTTTTGCTGTGATTTCCACATTAATTTTTGGTTTTGGTTTTGGCATGTTTAAGTACGGTTTCTACTCCTATATTCGCGACCTGACGCCTGGGAAGCTTAAGGTGCCTTCCGGCATATTGTTGGTGGGTGATCCACTGCTCATGGGACGACGTGATGGTGGCATGCAATCTGTCAAACTTCCCCCGGGAGAATATCCAGTGCAGTTAACTGTAGAGAGCTTACCCCGGGCTGAAAGTTCTGTACGCGCCAGTCTGCAAATATCCCAGCAGTCGATCGTTCGCCGCCGCCATTTGGCAGACTTGCCAGTGGTTTCGTTTATCAGCGCGTTTATTGACCAGCATAGTTTTGATAAACACTTTCAGCTGGTAGGGCCGGATCGCATCGGCTTGTTCAGTGGGCCGGGGCACAGGCAGATCGCGGAAAAACTCCAAGATAAGTTGGAGTTGGAATTGGAAGAAGAGAATTCCCAGATTATCCGGGTCAAGGGTGAAGTTAGCCCCAGTTTAGAGAATGGAATCATGACCTTTCTCAGTGGAGACGAAAAAAAGGCGTTTACTGTCATTACCAACAACACCTTTGATAGAATTGCCGAGAAAATAGCCGCCAATTATCGGCAGATGTTCAGTTATGTAGATTATCTCCTGGACAGCGAGACCGGGGAAAATTTAATTGCAGTTACCACCAATTATAAAACCCGGGTTGCCCGCTTGTTCACATGCCTGGACAGTAACGGCGAAATGGTCCGGTTAGATCTAGAGCTTTCCTGAAACACAAAAGCAGGCACTGCGTCTGCTTTTGTTTATTAATCCAGATACTGTTTGGCCAAATTGCCTATGCCCAGACACGAAATGTGAACCGAAAAAGAGGAGGGGCAACGTCTGAGGGCGAAAGTATATGAGGAGATTTACCAAAGGGGGATTTAGTTTGGCAAAATACCCGGTTATTGGATTGGCAATTCTTTCCGTGCTGACGATGGTTGCCCTGATTCAGGGAGACATTTACAGGATGGGGATATATGCTTTTGTGGTTGCAGGTATACTATTTGCGGTGGCTGCGTTTTTAAGCGGCATGTTGGCCAGCGGTGACCGCAACCGGGCCAACATGGCAATGGAAAGTCGTGAGGACACCCGTTCCCGACAGGCCTTGGTTCTAAAGCTTGTATTAATTGGCATGCCGAATTTGATAGGCGCATTTTTGATTTGGTATTTTGGTGCTTAGTTGTCAGTTGACCGCCCGGAGAACTTCCGGTAAACTAAATAATATGTAATCGGGCGGGGAGGCTTGTATTTTGAAACTTAAGCTGCCGGTTTCCGGACAAGGGACGGAAACCTCATTTTTTTATGGTTGGATAATTGTCTTTGTGGCCGGGCTTGGTGTGTTTTTCTCCGGGCCGGGCCAGACCTATTCCGTGTCGGTCTATATCGACTCCTATATTCAGGAGTTTGGTTGGAGCCGCTCTTTTGTGTCCAGTTTGTATTCTTCGGGCACGCTGCTTGCCGGTTTATTTTTACCTTTTGTGGGCCGACTTGTCGACCGCTTGGGGTCGCGGATAATGGTTACGGCGGTCACTGTCAGCTTTGGTCTTGTTTGTGCTGGCATGAGTATGGTCGCTAGTCCGGCCATGCTCTTTGCCGGCTTTTTGCTGGTGCGTCTGTTGGGTCAGGGTTCAATGACCCTGACATCTTCTACATTGGTGCCCCAGTGGTTTGTGAGTAAACGGGGCCGGGCCCTCAGCATCATGACCTTGGGTGGGACTTTGAGCTCGGCGGTGTTGCCGCCACTCAACACATGGATTATACAAACCTATCACTGGCAGCTGGGGTGGCAGGTTTGGGCACTTTTGCTCCTGACAGTGATGGCGCCAACTGCCTGGTTACTGATTAGAAACCGGCCCGAAGACATTGGCTTGTTGCCGGACAATAAGTCAGCGCCGGAAAAAACTGAAACGGAACAACCCGTCTCAGATAATTCCTGGACTGTTCGGGAGGCCATGGGGACCCGTGCATTCTGGCTGTTGCTATTTTGTGTCACAATACCTTCAGCAATTAACACCGGTATCACATTCCATCTGGCTTCCATTATGCAGGACAGGGGGTTCGCAATCGATGCGGCTCCGGTGGTGGCGGCCTCCGTTCTCAGTACGTTGGCAATCACCCAGCTGCCTTGCAATTTTATCGCCGGTTGGTTGGCAGATAAATTTCGTGTCCATTTGCTGATGGCCATTGCCTTTATTGGCCAACTTCTTTCATTATTGCTACTGCTTTGGGTCAGTTCCTGGCCGTTGGCCATAGTTTTTGGTGTGATCTGGGGGACGCTTAACGCTGCCTACGCCATTAATAACAACGTTGTTTGGCCCAGTTATTTTGGGCGTGGCAATCTGGGCAGCATCCGCAGCATGGCAATGACTGCTACAGTAATTGGCTCCGCCTTTGGTCCGCTACCCTTTGGTTTTGCCTTTGATTTTTTTGGTGGATATCAGGAAATTATTATTGCTTCAATGTTGTTCCCACTTCTCGGCATATTGGCGGCATTGCTTTCGCCACCGCCACAAAAGTCAACTCAGCCATCGGGGACGTTTCTCAGTGGCTGATATACCAACGCTCGGCCAGTTTTGCCGGGCGTTTTTTAAGTGGAAACGTCCCCGGTGGCTAGTGGTTTAATAATTCGCCGACAGTTGCAAAGGAGTAACCTTTTGCCCGCAGGCCGGTGATGATTTCCGGCAGTGCGTCTCGGGATTGCTGGCGCTGTTCATACATAATGTGGAGCAGGATTATCGAGCCGGGTTGCACATTGTCTAGCACAGTAGCTGTGATTAGATCAGCGCCAACGGTTGGATCCGAATCCGGCTCCAAGTCCCACATAACTGTCAGCATGTCCTCCTAGCGTAGGTAGCGGGGGAGCAGCAGCAGTTTTTTGCCGTTGGGCGGACGAAAATGAATCGGCCCCTGGTGACTGGCAGCACGAATCTGTTCGTTGGTGCGTTGGATTTCGTCACGGATGAATCCCGGACTCTTGAAGACCATACGTTGATGGGACCAGGAATGGTTGCCCAGCTCATGGCCGGCTTCGACAACCATTGCGCCTGCTTCAGGGTTTTCTGCCAGTTCTCTACCGGTTACAAAAAAAGTTGCCTGTACATCCAGTTCCGCCAGCAAGGACAGAATTTCTTCAGTGTAATGCGTGGGTCCATCATCAAAGGTAAGGGCAACAACCTTTTGTTCGGTTTCCACCTTGTGCACCAGGTTGCCGAAGAATTGAAAGGTGCGGGAGTTGCTGAGCTCTCGGGTTCCTATCCCCGCACCTGCAAATAAGATAATAGTTGTTGCTAAAATAATAAACTTCCGCTTCAATAAAACAGCTCCCTCCGAAACTCGATGTATATGTGTACCTAGTTTAACATGCAGGAGAGCAGGGATGTAGTGGCGAATTTTTTACATTAAAGCACTTAATGACTGGAGTGATTGTGTGACGTGGGGCATAGTATTTAATATCATGAAATATTCTATCAGCGATGGCCCTGGCATTCGCACCACTGTTTTTCTCAAGGGCTGCCCTTTATGTTGCGAATGGTGTCATAATCCCGAAAGCCAGGGCTGTGACCGGGAGCTAATCCTGCGTCCGGAACGCTGCATTCAGTGCGGCGCCTGCATGGATGCCTGTCCTGTGGGCGGTGATCAAGACCGCTGTCAACTCTGCGGGCGTTGTGTGGAGGCGTGTTTTAGCGGGGCCAGGGAGTTAGCGGGGCGCAAAATGACTGTGGCTGAAGTTCTGGCTGAGGTAAACAAGGATTTAATCTTCTACGATGAGTCGGGCGGCGGTGTTACCTTTTCAGGCGGTGAACCTTTGCAGCAACCCGACTTCTTGGTTGCACTGCTTTCTGCTTGCAAAGAGCAGGAATTGCACACTGCTGTTGACACATCCGGCTTTGCCCCACAGAAAGTAATCGATGCGGTGGCCGCTTACACCGACCTGTTCCTTTATGATCTGAAGCTACTGGATGATGAAATGCACAAACGTTATGTCGGTGTATCCAATCAGCAAATACTCGATAATCTGCAAACGCTGGTGAACCTTAAAAAAACACTGATAATCAGGGTGCCTGTTATTCCCGGTATCACTGATAGCGAGAGTAATATCCAGGCAATCGGGAAATTACTGCATGGTTTGCCAATAGAATATATTGAGCTATTACCCTATCACGCCACTGGTGCAGAAAAATATCGCCGCTTGGGACGCGAGTATAGTTTGCCATCGCTTCAGTCCCCGGATGCCGAGAGAATGCAAATGATAGCGGCTTGGTTGAGACCCAGTGGACATAGAATCAAGATTGGAGGAGCTGCCAATGGCAATGACTGAACGAGTACGCATACTGCGTCAACAATCCCTGGAGACAATTCCTTCAATAACCGATGAGCGGGCGCGACTGCTTACCGAGTTTTATAAACAAGTGCCGGTGGATGCCCATCCTGTGCCGATTCACCGTGCCCTGGCGTTTAAATATATCCTGGAACATAAAGAAATCTGTATTAATCCCGGGGAGTTGATTGTCGGCGAGCGGGGTCCTGGTCCCAAGGTCACCCCAACTTATCCGGAACTTTGCTGCCACAGTCTGGAAGATTTGGATCTGCTTCATAACAGGGAGAAGATTCCCTTTACAGTTTCCGAATCGGTGCGCAATACCTATGCCGAAGAGATTATTCCCTTCTGGCAGGGCCGTTCAATGCGCGACCGGATTTTTGCCGCCATGACCCAGGAGTGGAAGGATTGCTATGAGTCGGGAATTTATACTGAGTTCATGGAGCAGCGGGCGCCCGGGCACACTGTGGCCGATGAAAAGGTGTTTACCCGCGGTTTCCTGGATTTTAAGGCGGAAATTGCCGAGAGTTTAGCTTCCCTCGATTGGTTAAACGATCCCCGGGCCCTGGATAAAAGCGAGCAGCTCAAGGCGATGGATATCTGCGCCGATGCAATTATAATCTTTGCCCGCCGCCACGCGGACGTAGCACGGAGACTGGCGGAGACTGAATCTGACCCCCGGCGCCGGTGGGAGCTGGAACAAATTGCTGCCAATTGTGAGCGTGTGCCGGCGCATGCGCCGGAGAACTTCTGGCAGGCGCTGCAGGGATACTGGTTTGTGCACCTCTGTGTGATTACCGAACTCAACACCTGGGATTCCTTTAACCCCGGACGCCTGGATCAGCATTTGTGGCCATTTTACCAAAAGGAAACTGAGTCAGGTGTGCTGGATAAAGAGCAGGCCCGTGAGCTGCTGCAGTGCTTCTGGGTTAAGTTCAACAATCAGCCGGCGCCGCCCAAGGTCGGTGTCACGGCAGCCGAAAGCGGGACCTACACTGATTTCGCAAATATTAACAGTGGCGGCCTCCGCCCAGATGGCAGTGACGGCGTTAACGAAGTGTCCTACTTGGTACTGGATGTAATCGATGAAATGCAATTATTACAGCCCAGCTCCAACATTCAGTTAAGCAAAAAGAACCCGGATCGTTTCCTCAAGCATGCCTGTCGGGTTATCCGCAAAGGCTGGGGCCAACCTTCGATTTTCAATGCCGATTCGGTTGTTCAGGAGCTCATCAATCAGGGCAAGTCCTTGGTGGACGCACGGTGTGGTGGAACCAGCGGCTGCGTGGAAACCGGCGCCTTTGGCAAAGAGGCCTATATCCTCACCGGTTACTTTAACCTGCCCAAGGTGCTGGAAGTCGTTTTGCATAATGGCCGCGATCCGGAGACAAAAAAGCAGATTGGTTTACAGACCGGGGACCCCCGGAGTTTCGCCAGCTTTGATGAGTTGATGGATGCTTATAAAAGGCAGCTCAATCATTTTATCGACATTAAAATCAGGGGCAACCATGTTATCGAGCGACTTTATGCAAGGGATCTACCCTGTCCTTTCCTGTCCCTGATTATCGATGACTGTATCAAGACAGGCACCGATTATAATGCAGGCGGTGCCCGCTACAACACCAATTATATTCAAGGGGTCGGGATCGGCACTGTCACCGATTCTTTGGCGGCGATTAAAGATTTAGTATATGACAAAAATCTAATAAGCATGGATGCATTGCTTGCGGCCCTCGCCGACAACCTGTCTGACCAGCGGATTCGCTTGTTGTTACAAAACAAGCCACCTAAATACGGAAACGATGACGATGCTGCCGATGAGCTGATGGTTGAAGTGTTTCGCATCTTCTATCAGGCAGTAGATGGTCGGGAGACCGTTCGGGGTGGCACTTACCGCATCAATATGCTGCCCACTACTTGTCACGTCTACTTTGGTTCCCGGACCGGCGCTACTCCTGATGGACGTGTGGCCCATAAACCGTTTTCCGAGGGGATTTCTCCCGTACAGGGCGCTGATCGAAACGGCCCGACTGCGGCAGTAAAATCTGCCGCAAAGATGGATCATCTTCTCACCGGCGGTACTTTGCTGAACCAAAAGTTCACTCCCCAGGTGTTGGCGGGAGAGGAGGGCATTGAAAAGCTTACACGCTTGGTGCGGTCCTACTTCAAGCTGGACGGCCACCATATTCAGTTTAATGTTGTAGATGTTGTCACCTTGCAAGCAGCGCAAGAGGATCCTCAAGCATACAGGGACCTGATTGTCCGGGTGGCGGGGTATAGCGACTACTTTTGCGATCTAAGCAAGGAGTTGCAGGACGAAATAATTGCCCGCACCGAGCACAGTGCAATTTAAATGAAAACAGGAGCATGGCGTGCATGCTCCTGTTTTGTTTATCCGTTTTGTTTGGCCAGGTGGTAGAGCGTACGCACGCCCCAGCCGGTGCCCCCTTTGTCGCTATAATCACCTTCCTTGCTGGTCCAGGCGGTGCCGGCGATATCCAAATGCAACCAGGGTTTTTCTTCAGTGAACTCCTGCAGGAAGAGGCCGGCAGCAATGGTACCGGCCAGGCGCTGGGTGCCGGTATTCCGCAGATCCGCCACATCAGACTTAAGCAAGACCTTGTATTCCGGATCGTGGGGCAGGCGCCAGATTTTTTCGCCCGAAAGCTCCGCCGCATATTCCAGCTCGCCGAACAGGCTGTCATCGCTGGCCAGTACTGCAGTGTGGACGTCGCCCAGGGCAATTAACGCCGCACCGGTTAATGTCGCAATATCAAGGACATGGCTGGCCTTTTCTTCCCGAATGGCATAGGTAATCGCGTCGGCCAAGGTCAGGCGTCCTTCAGCGTCGGTATTGCCCACTTCAATTGTTTTTCCGCCCATTGAGCCGATGATGTCGCCGGGCTTGTAGGCGTTACCGGCAATCATGTTTTCGCAGGCAGCGACGATGCCCACCACATTGGCCGGAAGTTTCATTTCACCGATGGCCGCCATTGCCCCCACCACTGCAGCGGCGCCCCCCATGTCGCATTTCATAAATGCCATACCCTCGGTAGGTTTGATGCTGAGACCTCCGGAGTCATAGGTGAGTCCTTTGCCAACCAGCGCCAACATCCGGTCGCTCTCCGGGGCGCCCCGATGGCGCATGACAATCAGGCGCGGGCGGTTAGTGGAAGCACGGGCGACGGACATGAATGCTTCCATGCCCAGTGCCTGAATTCTATCCTCTTCCAGGATTTCAACTTCTATGTTGTTGCTTTCTCCCATTGCCTCCGCTTCAGCTGCCAGTTGGGCCGGGGTCATTTTGTTCGCCGGTTCATTAACCAGGCGACGGGCTAAGCTTGTTGCTGTGGCCAGTGCCTTGCCTTCCGCCAGGGCCAGGGGGACCTCCTGGCTTTCTGCCCAGACCAGGTTGACAGATTCCAGGGTCGGCTGCTGACGCTCGGATTTGTAGCTGTCAAATTTGTAGGCGGCCAGCTCCGCTGCTTCCGCGATAGCTCTTGCCAAATGGGGCGGGGCAAAATCGCCAAACTCTGCCGGGAATATATCAAGACCACTAGTTTTAAGCTTCAGGGCTGCTTTTACTGCCTTGCCGACTATTTTGCGCACCTGTTCCAGGGTCAGCTCGCCCTGTTTGCCCAGCCCAATAACTATCACATGCCGGGGTGTGCCTTTCAGGCGGATAGTATGGGTCTCGCCAAATTTACCCTTGAACTCATCATTGGCCTGCATATCAGTTACTAGTTCATGTAACTCTTGGGGCAGACCGACAGGCTCAAGGTCTTGAAAACATGTGACCAGGCGCGCTGGTTCTGGCTCACCTTGGTAGATTTTGATTTCCATTAAATCGCCTCCTTCGTTTAAGTTTATTTCTGTATGCGTATAATATTATCCTCTTTTCTAAAGGGAAACAGCTTCGATTGTCGAATTAAATAGTAGGCAGTTAAACTGACATTAAAATGGGAGTCTTGATAATGACAGATATTTTGATACTTGTTGGCCTGGGGTGTTGCGGTTGGGGCGCGTTTAAGCTTCTAAGATTGCCGGTGGCGCCGCTTTTGGGGACAATTGCGGTGGTGGGGACGATGAGGATTCTCCAGTTGCCACTTCCAGATACCCCCGGTTTTGTTACCCCGGCGGTGCAGATTACCCTGGGGATTTATATTGGCACCAAGGTCACCCGGGACACCGTCCGGGAATTGAAAAAGCTGCTGGTGCCCGCAACGGTAATCAGCGCCTGGGCCCTGACAGTAATTTTTGTGTTCGGCTTCCTGCTTTCACGACTTACCTGGTTGGATTCGTTTACGGCGATTCTTTCGTCCAGCATGGGCGGCTTGCCGGAAATGATGGTATTAGCGTTGGCTACTGATGCCGATACGGCTGTGATTATTATGATGTCTACGGCCAGAATGTTGGCCACGATCGCAATCTTCCCTATTATTTTTAACTCCTGGTTCAAACTGCATAAGCAGAATGGTTCAGATGAAGGAGAAGTAACGGAAACGGAAGCTAATTTGACATTGAGGCAAGCTATTAGCCAGCAGGTACAAACTGTCTGGAGTGCCCGGGCAGATATTATCCCGTTAACCGCCAGGAGTCTGCTGACGGTGGGAATTGCACTCGCTGGCGGGATGCTGGTGGAGGCAATTGGGGTTCCCGCTGGCATCATGGTCGGCGGCATGTTTTCTGTTGCAATTGCCACAGTTAGCGGAGCGCCAGTGGCCAGTTTTAATCCAAAATTATTTGCCCCGCTTCTGGTGTTTGTTGGGATTATGGTTACAGAGAATTTTACCCCTGAGACCGCCAGAATGTTGGCCTCCGGTTCACTGTTGGCGCCGGTGCTGATTTCCACAACATTGATCTTTATGAGTTCTCTGCTGGTGGGCCGTATAATCCATAAGCTCAGTGGTTGGGATATGCCAACAAGCTTTCTGGCGGCTGCCCCCGGTGGTTTTACAATCATGACCACGCTGGCGATAAAATATGACAAGGATCCCTTTTCGGTATCGATGCTCCATTTGGTGCGTTTGATGGCAATTAAGGCGTTTGTGCCCTTGATCTTTATGTTCTTGATTTAGAATAGACTTCCGGCAGCTCTCACGCTGCTGGTTTTTTTGTCGACTAGCCTGATCTGGCCGGTATAAACTGCTTGAACTCCGTGTATTTTATGGGTAAGAAAAGGTAGCGGAGGAAAATCTATGATTGGAGCAATTGATTTTGATCTCAACTGGATCTGGAAAGCAATGGCGATTGTAATCGTTGGTTCGCTATTGCTACGATTTGCTGGTCGTAAATCAATATCTCAGCTTACTGTTGCCCAAACTGTGATAATGATTGCCGTAGGGGCGCTGCTCATTCAGCCTGTCAGCGGCGCCAGTATTGGTGTGGCATTTTTTCTGGGGCTTGTAATTGTCCTCACCCTGATCATGATCGAATATGCTGAACTACAATTTAATTTCCTGGAGCAAATTTTTACCGGCAAGGCAGTGGTAATCATCGAAAACGGCGCCATTCGGGAAGACAACCTTAAAGCACTGCGGCTGACTGTGGATAAATTGGAGGTGCGCTTGCGCCAGCTGGGAATAAGCAAGGTTGAAGATGTACACTGGGCGACCCTGGAACCCAATGGGCAGCTTGGTTATCAGTTAAAACCACATGCGATGCCGGCCCGGCGTGAAGACATCCAGAAATTGATGAAAATGCTGGAGGCAAAGTTACCAGAGCCGCCAGCAGATGAACTTGACATGAAGCCGGATGAGAATAACATTTTTGATGAAATTCTCTTTGGCCGGGGCGACGCCAAGCCGCCCAAGAAACTGAGGTAAACAAAATGACCCGGGTCTTTGGTTGGAGCCAACATCCCGGGTCATTTGGCGTTTCTTTTCTCGGCTACCAGGGAAAACAGTTCCCGCTTGTGGGAAATTCCCAACTTGGCATAGATATGTCTGAGATGTGTTTTGAGGGTGTTTTCGCTGATAAACAATAGGGCAGCCGTTTTTTTGTTGCTGTGACCCTGAAGCAAAAGTAATAGGATTTCCTCTTCCCGGGGGGTGAGTGGTTCACTGCAAGTGAGCTTATCTGCAAGAGAGATGGATAGCGGTTTATGATCAGTGATAAATTTTTGGTCCAGATATTCGCTCAGCCAGGGTAAGAGGAGAAATGTTAGGAAAAGGGTTCCTGAGGCCACCAAACCGCTGGTAAACCGGTATTGCTCAGAAAGTAGAAGGTGGTCGCCTAGTATATAGCCAAGGAAAATCGAAGCAACATTGGCCGCCAATACCAAGCCGAAAACCCGGTATGTCCGCCCGTAGATTAACGCAATCGTGGCCGGCACAGTCCATACAAAGAGGTCCAGCAAGGCAAAAGCGCTTTCAGTGAGCACGACTATTATGAGATTGCTGACAAAAGAGATATTGAGCAGGGCAAAGAACACAAAGGCCAGGCCCAGCAGCGCTGCTCCCAAATAAACAGGCAGTACTTTTTTCATCTTCCCGCCCAAACAGGCCATGATTACCAGCATACCCGTATATGGCAAAAGAATAACATATTCGAATGTCGGAGAAGCCGTAATGACAGAAGGGTAGAGCAGATTGTAGAGCAGCCCGCCGTTTATGTAGATTATCAGCACCAGCAGGGCTAGAGCCGCGACCAGTAGCGTCGGGAACTCTTCTGAACCTTTTGCAGGTTTCCTGGGGTTGGTAACAGGGGTAATTATACCAGCAAGATACAGAGCCAGCGCGAGAGGCAGCGCAGCGACAACCATCATGACATTTGGATGTAAATGTCTAGACAATATACTGAGAAAGAACAGAATCAGATTGGCGCCGATAATAATCGTGGCCATATATTTTATGCGCTGAGTGTCGGTAATCAAGTTTGTATAGGGAACGCTCCATGCCAGGATAAATACGGCCGAGGCAATTCCCAGCAAACTAAAGCTCAGCCAAGGCACAACGGGACCAGCTGTCAGAATTAGAAGATGAATCAGCAGACAAGCAGTTCCCGCGGCACGCATGATATTCTTCCATGGCGCCAGATTCCATAGCCCGAAGCCGGCGAAAACATAAGCCAGGCCATGGGCCCCGATAAACGTCAAGGTTATCGCTGCGCCATCAGTTCCAGTCGTTTGGAGTAGGTTTTCCAGAATGGGACCGCTGAAGGGGACAGCCAAAAGCCAGCCGAAAAAGCAGGCCAGTGACAATTGAACATTTAAATGATGGTTCTTCATACGATTGTCGCCCCCTTTAATTAATTTGCTTACTTTTTATAATACATCTCTCTAAAAGTATATAACAAAGTGCCAGACTTAGGGCAAAATTATTTAAAAAAGTAGTAAAAAAGCCACAGCTTTCTGTCCGGCATCTTATCTGGTATATTTAGGATAGGATTGTGGAGGTGATTATTTGAGGCGTTGGCTTGTACTGATCTTAATTTTCTTGCTTAGCGCTTGTGTTGTTGAAGATGAACCGGAACCGCCGCCTGTGGAGCCGGTAACGATTACATTCGAAACAGATTACCGGCATCCGCACGTATACCTGACGCTGAGCGAACCGGAGTCAGCTAATGAAATTGTCCGGAATCTGACGATAACGCCCAAGGTGGAATATTCTGTAGAGAATGAGCAAGCTCAAATCTCAATTGTATTGCATGACTGGGACTATGAAACCGAATATACTTTGACAGTTGCGCCCTTTGCCAGTAAAAAGCAAGCATTGCCCACTGAATATGTGTACAAGTTTGAAACCGTCCCGTCGGTTTTTAAGCTTGTTGCCGTCGGTGATGTGATGCCAGCAATTCTCACTGAAAAGCGCGTTAACGAATATGACCCCGGGTACCCGTTGGCAAAGATTCGTGAACGCATCAAATCCGGCGACCTGGTGTTCGGCAATTTGGAAGCGCCAATTTCTGATGTCGGTAACCCTATGGACAAGGCCTATGTTTTCCGGGCCAAGCCATTCACCATTGAAGTGCTTCTTGATGGTGGGTTTAATCTTGTTTCGCTGGCAAACAACCATATCCTGGATTATGGAGCGGAGGCAATGTTGGACACGATTGATCTTCTGGACCAGCATGGTATTGCCCATGCGGGGGCCGGCAAAGATCAAGCTGCTGCCGGAGCGCCGGTATTGCGGGAGGTAAACGGGGTAAAAGTTGCCATGCTGGCTTACACAGGCGCTTTTCCCGCCAGGCTATATCCCGCCTGGCAGGCAGGGCCAGATACACCCGGAACGGCATTTTATTATGACGAGGATAGGCTGGTGGAGGCTGTCAAAAGCGCTCGCGAGCTTGCCGATGTGGTTATTGTTTCTATGCACTGGGGCTATGAATACACCTATGCTACCAACGCCGAGCAGCATCGATTGGGTAAACTGGTTGTCGACAGCGGCGCTGACCTGGTCCTGGGGCATCACAGTCATACGCCCCAGGGCATTGAGTTCTACGGAGGTAAACCGATAGTCTACAGTCTGGGGAATTTTTTGTTCTATCCCTTTGCCACCCAGAAACTTTGCAACGAGACTTATATTCTGGAAGCAGAAATTAATAAGGATGGGGTGCAGGCCATGAGTCTTGTGCCGGTACTGCTGGGAGATAGTCAGCCTTTTGTTCCCGAAGGTGAGGAACTGGAGCGTATGCACGAGCTCTTAACCGGTCTGTTGGGTCGCTACGACACGCCGTGGGCAATTGACGGTGAACGGGTTGTAATTTCTCTGGATAACTAAATCAAAAAGCATGGGATGTCCCATGCTTTTTGATTTAGTTAAATTTTACCGAATCGATAATCTTTTCCAACTCTGTGAGTTGATTTTCTGTAGTATAGCTAATAATCATGTTGATTGCATAACCGTTTTGGATAGTGGCGTAAAGTTTCTGATAAAGCCATTGCCAATATCGATGCGGGCGTTCATAGTATAAAAATTTACGTCGTCCAATACCTCAAGATGGATATGCTCAAACTGCCAGGGCAGCCCGGCTTTCTGGAACAAATCTTTGCTATATTCTAGATAGTCTTTGCCGTTGTGAAACGTGGTGCCTGCGTCTTTGACATTTTCGGCGTTACAGACGAAATTGGGATTAAACGAAACCCGGTAATTCAGTGGATGCTTGAGGGCATGGACAAGGTCTACGACGTCTTCGTCCTCCTCAATCTGCTTCGCAAGCTCTTCATTGAGTTCTGAAATGAACTCTACAGATAAATTGCCTACTTCTGTAACCTCGGCTTCAGTTAAAATTGTCCACCCCTCAGGCAGTTCAAAACTAAGATTAAAAAAATCATTGCGGTAGAGGTTCCCTTCCAATACGCCCGGTGTCAGCTCCTCTTTGCCAAAACAACCGGCCATGAATACAACACTGATAATCAGGAAGAAAATAATGACGGCCCTTTCAAAAACCCACCCCTTTTTCGTATTTTAACTGTATTCTATATACAAGCGTTTGTCCAGAGTAAAAGGATTATTTTACAATTCCCATCCCTGTCCATTATAATATGATAAATAAGGAGACGGTAAATAAAGGGGAGATAGACATGAGCGAAGAAAAGAGTAATTTTATATTGGCCATCATTAATAAAGACCGGGAGGAAGGGAAGCACGACGGTGTCGTCCATACACGGTTTCCGCCTGAGCCCAATGGTTGGCTGCACATCGGCCATGCCAAGGCCATTCTTTTAAACTACAGCATTGCGGAAATGTATGGGGGTAAGTTCAACCTCCGTTTTGATGATACCAACCCAATCAAGGAAGACCAGGAATTTGTGGATTCAATTCTCAACGATATCCACTGGTTGGGCGCCGACTGGGAGGACCGGTTATTCTTTGCCTCCGACTATTTCGATATTAAATATGAGTTCGCCCGACGCCTGATAAAAGCGGGTCGGGCTTATGTTTGCGACCTAAATCCTGAGCAAATCAGAGAATACCGGGGGACCCTCACCGAGCCCGGTAGGGAAAGTCCCTACCGCAGTCGTTCAGTGGAGGAGAACTTAGATTTGTTCGAACGTATGAAGAATGGCGAGTTCCCCGACGGCTCCCGGGTGCTTCGGGCTAAAATTGATATGAGTTCCGGCAATTTGAACATGCGTGACCCGGTTCTCTACCGGATTCTCCATGCCCACCATCATCGCACCGGCGACAAATGGTGCATTTACCCGATGTATGATTATGACCACCCCTTCTCCGACGCTGTCGAGGGGATTACCCATTCGCTGTGTTCGATAGAGTACTCGGACCATAGGCCATTATATGACTGGGTGGTGGATAATGCCTTGGAGCTGATTCCCGAACATGTGGCCAGTCGCTCCAACCAATACGAATTTGCCCGCCTGAACATCTCCTACACTGTGCTCAGCAAGCGCAAGCTGCGCCGCCTGGTGGAAGAGGGTTTTGTGGAAGGTTGGGACGACCCGCGGATGCCTACCGTTGCCGGTCTCCGTCGTCGTGGTGTCACTTCCCGCGCCATCCGGGACTTCTGTGACCGTATCGGCGTTGCTCGGTCAGACAGCACTGTAGACCTAGCGCTGCTGGAACACTGCATTCGGGAGGACCTCAGCGACAGTCACCGGGTGATGGCAGTGCTGGCTCCGTTGAAGGTGGTTATCACAAACTGGCCCGAGGACGAGGTTGAATGGTTGGAGCTGGAGAACCTGCCAGGCGACGAAAGCGCCGGCACTCGCAAACTGCCCTTTGGCCGGGAGATCTATATCGAGCAGGATGACTTTATGGAGGAACCGGTGAAAAAGTTCCACCGGCTGGCGCCGGGCAAAGAGGTGCGGCTCAAGGGGGCCTATGTGATTGAGTGCCAGGAAGTTATCAAAGACGGTGCGGGCAATATCACCGAACTTCGTTGCACTTACGATCCGCAAACTAAGAGCGGACAGGATACCAGCGGCAAAAAGGTCAAGGGTGTAATTCACTGGGTATCCGCAGCCCATGGCATACCGGCAACGGTTCACCATTATGAAAACCTATTCATCACTGAAAACCCCGAGGAAGGCGAAGATTTTACGACAAATATCAACCCCGATTCTTTGCAGACAGTGACAGCCATAGTCGAGCCGACAGTGGCGGAAGCTGAGCCGGGCAGTCGCTTCCAGTTCATGCGCAAGGGGTATTTCTACCGCGATCCCCAAGCAGATGGACCAGTGTTTAACCGCACCGTTGGTTTGCGGGATACCTGGGCAAAGAAAAAGAAATAACGGAAAAGCCGCGGAATCGCGGCTTTTTTAATCTGTAAAATTTCGCGCCAGATAGCTGGCATATTCCAGCGGCCTGCCGAAGACTGCTTCTGCATGCCTGAAATCTTTTATTCCTTTGTAGAGTCTCTTTTGCGGAAATCCGTTGACCTCGATGAGCCACAGTTTATCTGCCCGGTCGAGAATGAAGTCTACGGATAACTCGCCCAGCAAACCATAGTTTAGTTCCAACACCCGCGCCACAGCCAGGCTGGTTGTATTTAGGGTGTTGAGAAATGCCGGGGAGAAATGTTTGGAGGCCAGGGTTTCGATTTCATAAATAGCACGGATTTGGCTAGTGTTATAGAAGTACTTGAGCGCCAAACGGCAAACACTGCTGGAAACTGCCCATTGTCCGCGGCCATCCTTTTGCACCAGCACCCGAATATCAAAAAGATGACGGTCGATATTCGCCGACTCAATTCCCTGCTGAACCAGATACTGTTTATCAGGACTAAGATAATCAGCCAGCTTCGCATCTAAGCTATCGCCTTGCTTGCAGAGCAGTCTGCGGACCATGGTATGAAAGGAGATATAGACATTCCCATTGGGCTCTAGCTCCAAACGGTATACCTCTGTACCTTTATAACCCAAACTAGCCTTGACAAATACTTGTCTGTAGGCTTCCAACATTGCCATCAGTTCTTTTTCTGTGTAAATTTGGGTCTCTGGCAGATAATCGACGAGACCGGCCGTGCTCAGAGAATTATACACAGCCCATTTTTCAAAGCGATTAACCGCATTGAAGCACTTATTTTTGCCAATTGCCTTTTCCAGGCGAATAAAGAACCGGTTCTTCTTTCGATTATAGCAGCGATTGTAGACCGCATCAGGAAACGGAAATGATTTATCCCTGAACTCCCCATCTTGTTGATGCAGTCCGTGGATTCGCCTATTTTTCCAGCTGATATCTTTGCGGGAGAATGCGAAGAGCTCCAGATTAGATTTATTGTACGGCTGATGGAGTTCCAGGTGTTTTTTTTTGTCAGCCCAATTTGGGACCAGGAGACCGATTAATATTGGTTTCATTGCCCTCATCTCCTGTTCGGTGCCACTAGCGGTCAAATCCGGCTAGTACAGTTTATTAATGACAGCTCATTTAGTAGCTCAACATTTCCTTCCGGTCATATGTAGTGCAAGTTTTGGGGGCGTTGAAGGTGTTTAAAGCATGCGAGTGGAAATAATACTGTATTAAATCAATCCATGAGGGGAGATTGCTGTGACGCTAAAAATCCTGCATACAGGTGACTTACATATCGGAATGCGCTATGGCGGCTATCCTGAGCATGTGCGCACCCATTTAGCCGAGGCGCGGGTGGATGTGCTTCGTCGGTTGGTTGCAGAAGCCAACAACCGTCAATGCGACTTGTTTGTAATTGCCGGTGATTTGTTCACAACCCATAAGCCCAAAAATAGTCTGATTGTCGAAGTTACAGAGATTATCAAGCAATTTGCCGGCGCTTGCACACTGATCTTGCCGGGAAACCACGACTATACCGATGCATTGTCTGAACTCTGGCAGACTTTTGTCACCCACAAAGGAGAAAACACTATCCTGCTGGAGGATGCGGCCCGTTTCAGCTTGGATGCCTTCGGCCTCTCTGTCGAAATCTGGCCCGCACCCTGCACTTCACTACATTCGGAGACCAACAACCTAGGTTGGATGCACGGGCAACAAGCTGACTCTGAGCGCTTCAATATCGGTATTGCCCACGGCAGTGTGCGCGGCCTATCTCCGGATTTGGACAACTCTTATTTTCCCATGGAAGTTGCAGAGCTCAGGGCTTTGCCGCCTGATCTCTGGCTTTTGGGGCACAGCCACGTTCGCTACCCGGACCAAAATCAAGTGACCGGCGAGCAAATTTTCAACGCCGGCACACCGGAGCCCGACGGTCTCGATTGTCGTCACCGGGGCCATGCCTGGATTATTACGGTGGATGCCGCGGGAAAGGTGAGCGCCGAAAGTACCACTTGTGGTCAGTACCGGTTCATGGATCTCAGCTACCAATTGACTAAAGATTTCAGTGTGTTGGAACAGGAGTTGCTGACCGCTGACGCCGATAAGTCCATCGCCCGTCTGACTTTGACAGGTAATCTGCCGGCTGAGGTTCTGGCGGAGCGTCAGAACATCTACCGTAAACTTGCCGAAACACTCCTGCATGTGGATATCCGCGACTCTCGACTGGGACTGCGCTTGACGCCAACGATGTTGGATAAGGAGTTTACCGCCGGTTCTTTTCCCCACCGTTTATTGAAGAAGTTAACTGCTGACGGGGAAGCGATGCAAATCGCCTATCAGCTCATCAAAGAGGTGAAATGATGCGACTGCTTAGATTCCAAACCAGCCGCTTTGGCGGCCTGCAGGATGTGGAAAGGACATTTTGCAGTGGGATAAATGTCATTGAAGGACCAAATGAATCGGGTAAGAGCACGCTGGTCAACGGTATTCAGGCGACCTTGTTCCGGGAAGTCCGGGTGGGCAAAAACACCAGGGAAGGCAGAGAGTTTTTCGCCCGTTTTTTGCCCTTTCCAGATGGGGACACGATCGATGGCGAGCTCACTTTTGCTGTCGATGATGCAGAGTATACTTTGTATCGGCAATGGGGGACATCTCCTCAGGTTAGATTAACTAAGCCCGACGGAACATTGCTCACTAGCGAAAGCGAAGTGGAAGCCTTTCTCGACACTCTTTTCCCTCTGGGACGACGGACTTATCAGACAATCGTGTTTGCCCGTCAAGAGCAGTTAAAGGATGTCTTAGATCTTATTCGCTCGGATGAAACAGTGGATTCTATCGGCTCAATGTTGCGGAAAGCGGTTATGCAGCTGGACGGGGTATCGGTTGACCGCTTGGGGAATGCGCTGACTGAGCGAATTCAGGAGTTGCTTGGCCGCTGGGATATTGAGAGAGATGGCCCGGAGGGGAATCGAGGTTACCACAATCCCTGGAAGGCAGGGGTGGGCAGCGTTCTGCAGGCGTATTACACCAAAGAAGAGTTGAAAGCCAAACTGGAAGCTGTGGCCGCCGGTGAAGCGGAGTTGACCCGTCTGCGACAAGAGCTTGCAGTGCTGGACAAAGAAAAACAAGAGCTGACGGCGGAAATAAAAACTCTTGCCGACCTGGAAGCGGATGTGTTCAAGCGGACCTCACTGGAACCTAAGCTGAAGGAGCTGCAGGATGAGGCCGCTGCTTTCAAAACTGTGGTCGCAAAGTGGCCGGAGATACAGCAGGAGCACATCCGATTGGCGCAAGAAATTGCCGAGTTGGAAGCCCGCAAACAGGCGCTGGAAGCTGAACTAGATAGTCTGCAGGCCTGGCAGCGACATGCAGAGCTTGAGCAGCTCTACAAGCAGGTTTCCGAGCAGCAGCAAGAAATTAGGCGGCAGCAAGAACGTATCGCCCAACTGCCTGCTACTTCACCGACGCTGATCAAAAAATTGGATGCCCTGCAGCAAAAGGTGCTCCAGGCAGAAGCATCAATGCAGGCCGGCACTCTGTTGACCAGGATCTCTGTGGATCCCGACGTAGAGGTGTATGTGACCAGGGATTTGGATGCGGAGCAAAAACTTGTCGATCCAGAGGTGCGGGCCCAGGGCTGGGTAAGGTTCCGAATCGGCAAACTGGCAGAGATTGAAGTCCGCGCCGGTGAGCAGGATTTCGCTGAAATCAAGGAAAGTTATCGGCAGGCAACGGAAGAAATCAGAGAGTTGTTGGCCGCACTAAAATTAGAATCGGTGCAGGAAGCCAGGGATACCGAACGTGAACGCAAACAAGTGGAGGACGCGATTGCGGTGACTGAACAGACTATTCAGTCTTTGCTGGGAGGCAAGGAGCTCGACCAAATAAAGGCCGAGTTGGCAGCATTTGAGACCCGTGACGCTATGAGGACCAAGGAAGATATTGTCGCGGACCGGCAGGCTCTGGAGAATGAGCTGATTGATAAGACCGCTGTTCACCGAAATCTGGAGCGAGATTTGGCTGCATGGACCCAAGAGTACGGCAGTTATCCGCAGCTGATTGAGAAGTTGGGCGATGTCATGGGAGATCTTCGGGCATTGGAACGGGAACTGTCCGGGTTAAAGCCGGTTCCCGAGGAATTCCAGTCTCCACAAGCTTTTAATCAACACCTGGCCGCTCTGCGTGCCCGGTTGGAGAATGTAAATAGTGAAATCGCGGCATCCCAAAAGGCAGTGTACGAATTGCAGAGGGAGCTGCCCGTGGAATCCCTGACAGACTTGGAGAATCAACATCAGGACGCTGAGCGTAGATTTAGCGAACTGAAACTGCGGGCAGAAAAAATTCTCCAGGTTCATCAAGCATTTCAGGAGACTGTAGCGGAGATGGATTCAACCACATTTGCCCCATTGGCCAGTTCTTTCAGCCGCTATCTCGCTGCCATTACCCGGGGTCAGTACAAACTTGGCCACGTAGACGACAAGTTTAATCTTGATTTGGTCACCAATACTGATAAATCGATGCCGGTGAACCTCCTGTCCTCCGGAACCTATGACAGTACCGCCCTGGCGTTGCGTTTTGCGCTTTTGGAGAACATTTTTGGACGTGCCGGCGGATTGGTTGTTCTGGATGATTGTCTGGTAGACCTCGACCCAGGTCGCAAGCAGGCGGCTGTGGACATTATCCGGGACTATGCCAATTCCAATCAAGTGGTGTTTACAACCTGTAGCCCTGAGACTGCACGCTTGCTGGAGGTATAATAAAAAGCCCTGATCAGGGCTTTTTATTATACAAGCATGTTTGCCAGGTCCTCTTGAGCATTGCCAATCAGCTTGAGCCTGAAATTGTCCTGGAGTACTTTCAATACGCCGGCGGACACAAATTCCGGCGCCTTCGGTCCGATATAGATATCCTTGACTCCAAGACTGAACAGACCGAGCAAGATTGCCACTGCTTTCTGCTCAAACCAGGAGAGCACGATGCTCAATGGCAGCTCGTTGATATCACAATTGAAGGCTTCTGCCAGGGCGATGGCAATCTTGGCGGCGGATCCCGAGTTGTTACATTGTCCAAGGTCAATATAGCGGGGAAGATTGGTGTCTGGAACTGTGCCAAAATCGACATCGTTGAAGCGGAATTTGCCGCAGGAGGTGGTAAGAATTACACAGTCCTCGGGCAGGGATGTGGCCAGCTCACGGTAGTAGTTGCCACCGGGGCCCGGGGCGTCACATCCGGCAATCACAAAAAAACAACGAATTTTCCCTTCTTTAACGGCCGTCACTATTTCCGGGGCAATAGCCAGCACTGATTCATGATGGTAGCCGGTGACCATTGTTTTATCAGAGTCTATATTTGCCGGTTCCAGGGAAAGCGTTTTTTCAATCAGCGGGCCAAAGTCATCATTCTCAATCTTTTGCACGTTTTCAAGGCCAGCCACATCATAAGACCAAAAGCGGTCAGCATAGTCGCCGATGATGGGCATCAGACAGTTGGTGGTGCCCAGAATACAGCCGGGGAACTTTTGGAACAGCTGTCGCTGGTCATACCATGCTTTACCTACGTTTCCTTTTAGGTGGGGATACTTTTTTAGATGTGGATAACTGTGGGCAGGGAGCATTTCCGAATGGGTGTAGATATTGATCCCTTTGCCCGCAGTTTGTTTAAGCAATTCCTCCAGGGCAAATAGGTTGTGGCCGGTGACGAGAACACAATGACCCTCGACTTTGTCGGAACTAACCGTTACCGGCTTCGGAACGCCCAAGCGCTGAGTATGCGCTTTGTCCAGTAATTCCATAATTCGAACCGTGCCTGTGCCAACTTTCAAAGCCATGGCAATATGTTCTTCCAGATTGAAGTTGACGTTGGTCAGGGTCATGTACAATGCTTCATTAACAATTTGGTCTACTTCCGGGTCCCGGTGTCCAAGCTGGGCCGCGTGGGTTGAATAGGCAGCAATCCCTTTAAGGGCCAGGACAATTGTATCCTGGAGACTGGCAATTTCCTCGTTTTTTCCGCACACACCAATTGCCCCCGTGCAGCCGCCAGTGGGTGTTTGTTCACATTGATTGCAAAACATCAAAATTCCTCCTTGTGCAGTATCTGAGCTTAATATAATTAAGCAACCGTTTGCTATCTTAACTGCCGGCTGCCAGTCTTTCCGTGACACTCGTCACAAAATAAGCTGTCAGGTGCTCTTTTGCTGGCGATTGGCTAACAACAAGCACCCCGGCTTGCAAACTGCGCATATATTGAACTGGAGAGGTTAACATGAATTGCATTGTTAAAACTATTGGCAACAAAATTAACACCGCTGGCAACATCCATTCTGGTTGCAATCGGTCAGAGTTTCTGCGCAGATTGTCATCTGAAGCGCATACAACAAAGCCTGGGAAAAAGCAAAAGTAATTACGGCCCCGTGACAGGGCCGTAATTTTAATCTTCTTGCTCTTCTGCTTCAGTAGCTACGAAGATAATATCGAAATCTACATTGATATCCTGATACAAACTGCCGGTGTCGGCAGGTAGCGTGATGGTAAATGTCACATCTTCGCTCTCTGTGGCCAGGGACAGTTCTCTGCCGGCCTCGGGTTGATCGATTAGACCGGCCAGAGTGCCGGTGTACAGGGATTCGGTGTCTACCTCAACACTAACTTCCAGCTTGTTAGCCAATAAAGCGGCCATACGGGCGCTGGTTTCATCACCTGCATGCCAGTCAGCGGATATATAATAGAGGCAGTCGACATCGCCAATATTGGTAACTGTAACATCTGCTGCATCAGAGTCGCCGGGCACCATGTCCTCCACATCGAACAAACCGGTTTCCGGTGATACTGTTATCGCTATAGTCCCGGAGCTGACTGAGCTGTCAGCACTGGTTGTAAGAAAATTAAATGCCAAATTATCACCTCCTGCTGCCAGCCTATGAAACTTATCTCTGGAAAGGGACGTCCTGGCTCTATACGTTTGCACCGCCGGGCACGTATCCCGGGGGGTGAAACAAAACAACAGCAATTCAGGTAGTGGTGGTACCTGCAGTGCTGTTGTCTATTTAAGGAGGGTTGTTTTAGATTTTAAAGATTAGATTAGGGAAGAACTAGTGGCGGTCGGCGTGAAGCCCTGCCGCACACTCATCCATAAACTCATTGTGTTCTTGGCCAAGGTGATGATCGGGTTCATAGCACTCGTCACCTGTCATATGCCCCATATGGTGCTGATGCATGCCGTCTGTAATCATATCATCATGCATGGAGTTGTGATGCCCAGACATGTTCGCTTGGGGGTTGTGGTCTCCGGGATGCTGCATAGCAAAAGAGGCGCCTGTTGCCAAGCTAAGAATTAAACCGACACCTGCAATGAGCCCAAGTTTGTTAGCCATGTTGTGCCTCCTCCTTGCCTTTTCTAAACATAAACCACATCATGCCTACATGTAGTAAAGGGCAGAGTAAGACAAATAACGTGCCCATGCTGTAGCCCCGTTGAATGAAGAAAAAGGCTAAGCCCAGAGGGATTAGACAACATAGGACCATCAACAATGGGGAGTGTTGTCTTTTGTGCTTTACTTGTTCAGCATAGTTTGGATCATCTTCAAGGTGGTGTTCATCAACTGTTTGGTTGTCGTTGCCTCCACAACACTTCATTCTATTTACCTCCTGTTTTTGGTGGGGTGTCCGGGAGCTATGCCCCGGACACCTAGAACTATATATACTTCCTGGTAGGGGAGAGATGGCGTTGGAATTAGGCAGGCATAGCTAAGGAGTTTGAGTTAGATCGAAGCCGCGTCTGTTGTTCCAGTTGCCTCCCCATACATACAGAAGCGGCTTCTGTTCTGAGTGATGTTCACTCACCTGTCTGTAATCGCAAGTCCCGTGCCACAGTCTTCCCAAGGCAAAAAAGAGAAGATAAAATAAGTTATGCGTCAAACCCTACACTTCAACGTGGCATTTGACGCAGTAATACAGAATTAATATAGTAATTATAGATATTATGCAGGATTTTGCTGTGATAACAAGAATCATTATTACAAATCCTATTTTCTCTGGAAAGGAGGACAATATGTTTAATAATGCAATCACTATTGGGACAATTGCCAGGATCCCCATTCGCCTGCATCTGACCTTGCTGCTGGCTTTTCCACTGCTGACCTGGTTATTTGGCACACAAATTGCAACCATGGCCCAGGAAGCTGGTCTGGAGCTGTCTCAAAATGTCTTCGTGTTGGGGCTGATTCTGACATTGGCTCTGTTTGTAAGTGTCGGATTGCATGAGTTGGGGCATGCGTTGGTTGCCCGTGGGCGGGGGATTCACATCAAAGACATTACCTTGATGTTGTTTGGCGGTGTCGCTCAACTGGATGAGGAGTTTAGCCACAATCCGGCAAATGAATTTGCGATTGCCCTGGCCGGTCCTGCTGTCAGCCTTGGTTTGGGGCTGGGTGCACTTGTGTTTGCCCAGCTAATGCCGGTGCCGGATTTATACGTGGTAATCTTTTATTTGGCCTGGTTAAACATCGTATTAGCTGTATTCAACCTTTTGCCCGCGTTCCCCACCGACGGTGGACGGATCTTGCGTTCACTTCTGGCACGGAAAATGAGTTATCTGGCCGCCACCCGGTTTGCCGTCAGTCTGGGACAGTTGTTTGCCGTCCTGTTTGGTGTCTTTGGTTTTTTGAGCGGAAACTTTTTTCTAATCTTTATCGCAGTCTTTGTCTATATGGGCGCCAGTCAGGAATACCAGGCCAGTCTTTTGCGCCAGACTCTTTCCGGTTTTACGGTCGCAGATTTGATGACCGCCAAAATATCCAGTGTTCCGGCCAATTACAGCGTGCAGCAGTTGGTGGAGCAAATGTATCGGGAACGCCACAGCGGTTACCCGGTTATGAAGGAGGGGCGTCTGGTAGGCTGTGTGACCATGGAAGATATTCAAAAGGTTGAACCGCGACTGCGGGAGTTTAAAACCGTTGAGGATATCATGAGCACCGAGATAAAAGCGGTTGCTCCGGAAGATGATATCTACCTGGCCTTGCGCAGGCTTTCTGAACTGGAAATTGGTCGTTTGTTTGTGCTGAAAGACGAGCAATTGGTGGGGATCATCACCCGTACTGACATCATGAAGGGGTTTCGCTTGCGTTTGCTGGAATCTGAACGCTGACAGGGCGGGGTGCAATGTAACTGCGCCCCGCCCTGCGGTTGTCATCTCAGTTTAAGTTCGGTTATTTCGTATCTGAGGACACTCTCGTCAGCTGTCTCTACAGCCCATTCCACCGCCATGTCGAAACCGCCAACACTGCCCATCCAATAAGTCAGGGTCCATTCTAATTCACCGCTTAAGGGATTGTCCATGCGAACAAAGTGGTTGGTGACGGGAACTGACATGTGCACTAAGTTCCGAGTTTCGCTTCCCCTGTTCTCAATTTGAATGAACTCGTCGGGGCGTTGTAATACTGCTCATGAAAGGCATTGAACATAAACATGGGGGCAAACAGAGAGCCAAAAATATAATCACCGTTCGTATCGATTAATCCATACTCCATATCCTCAGGCTCAACCTTGACAATTATTCCATCATCAAGCCAAATATCGATTGACTGTTCCTATTGCTCCTCAATCAACAAGGAGAGCTTCTCGCCGTAGGTATCACTGCCCTCTGTGCTTAACGTGAAGGATGAATCCCTGCCATCATCATCCCATCTGAGGCCAAAGATCGCAAAGGTGGTATAAATACCCTCTAGGTCTTCTACTGCATAAAGATTACGTTCCTCCCGTTCAATAGTTCCATTATCATCAGGGGGCGGTTCTACCGGCTCCTCCTGATTTGGCGGTGGTTCTGTATTGTTATCGTCTTGATTACCTTTGCTACTGCAACCTGTTGCCAGGATTAGCATTCCAAGGCAGCATATTAGCAGTATCCTCGAGTACTTACATGTACGCCGTAACACTTTTTCACCTTCAGGATTTTTTAAGGCAGAGCCTAGGGCTCTGCCTTATAGACTACATACTGATTTCTTCACCTGTATGTTTTGCTGCGATTTTGCCTGCAATCGGAAGCTTAATTTTTTGCCCGTTATAGGTTTTGTAGATAAGGATTGCCCAACAGATAAAGATGGCTAGGCCAATTACAATCGACAACAAGGTAAAAAGTCCGCTAAAAACGACATAACCGAAGGCATAGTAGCCAGCAGAACGAATAACTGCACGAAGAATTATCCCGCTAAGAAGACCAATAACCCAGAAAATTAAATGTAGGGTGCCGAAGGTAATAATCGATTGTAGTGCGTGAAAGCGTACAGTTTTGTTGTCTTTTTCGATGAAGAAGAAAACCAGCCCGCTCAGCCAGCCAAGAGCATAACAAAGGGCACTGGCAACGTTTTCTTCTAACCCGGTAGAAGATTTGACGCTCATTTTCTCACCTCCTCAATTTAGTCCTATTAATAATTATATTTACGTTGACCAGGTTTCCTGCAAAATTAAAATATATTTTTGTAAGTTGTTCCCTACAATGGGTTACGTATATAAATAAAGGCCCGAAGGTTGCTTACAAAAGTTCGCACCATCGGGCCATTTTTTTTACATTTGTTCAGGGGCTTCCACGCCGATGAGATTCAGGACATTCTTTATAGTAATTTTAATTGCCTTCATCAGGGTGAGCCGTGCACGGGTGATGCTGGGATTATCGGGGTCAATCACTCGTTCTGCATTGTAATAGCTGTGCAGCTGAGATGCCAACTCAAATCCGTAATGGGTGACGGTATGGGGGGTACGCCTTTCAGCCGCTTCGGCAACGATGTCAGGAAATTCACCCACCTTCTTCAAGAGGTCAAATTCCCGTTCTGAATTAAGGGTCGTCAGATCCTGCTTGTCGTTGTCCTCAATGCCCTGGTCCGTGGCATTGCGTAACATGCTACAAATCCGGGCATGAGCATACTTGACATAATATACGGGGTTGTCGTTGGAACGAGATACCGCCAGATCCATGTCAAAATCCAGGGTGGAATCAGAGCTGAGTATTGTCAGGAAGTAGCGGGTGGGGTCAACACCCACATCGTCCATCAAATCCCGCAGGGTGACAGACTTACCTGTGCGTTTGCTCATTTTTACTTTTTCCCCGTCTTGGAAGAGGTTGACCATTTGCAAGATAAGAATTTCCAGCTGCTCGGCTTCGTAACCCAGGGCCTGCATTGCCGCCTGCATCCGGGCAATGTAACCGTGATGGTCAGCGCCCCAAATGTTAATTAACTTATCATAGCCCCGCTGCATCTTGTCACGGTGGTAAGCGATGTCTGGCACCATATACGTGTAACTGCCATCATTTTTTATCAACACCCTATCCTTGCTGTCGCCAAACTCGGTCGTTTTGAACCAGGTTGCGCCGTCTTGCTCATAAGTGAGGTTGGCGGCCTGCAAAGTTGCCAGCGCAGCAGGGATTTTATCTTCGTAGAGGCTGGTCTCGGAAAACCATTTGTCAAACTCCACCCGGAAATCTTTAAGGTCTGTCCGCAGTTTATCCAGCTCGCGCTCCAGGCCATATTTGCGACAGAAAGCTAGCCGTTCCTGCTCCGACATCGCCAACAGCGCTTCCCCATGTTCTTGGGCCAGTTCCTGGCCAAAGCCCTGGATGTCCTGGCCATGATAACCTTCCGCCGGCAGTTCCGCTTGCTGTCCCAGGGCTTGACGGTAACGGGCCTCAACGGACAAGGCCAGGTTGTTTATCTGATTGCCGGCATCATTGATATAATACTCTCTTCCAACCTGGTATCCTGAAAGTTCAAGGATGTTGCATAATGAGTCGCCGACCGCTGCGCCCCGGGCGTGGCCCACATGCAGGTCCCCAGTGGGGTTGGCTGAGACATACTCCACCAGAATCTTTTGTCCGTTTCCGACATTGTTTGCGCCCCACTTGTCTCCGGCGTCAAGAACAGCCGGAACAATTGCCTGCAGGTAAGTGTTATCCATAAAGAAATTGATAAATCCGGGGCCGGCAATTTCAATTTTTTCAATTGATGCCTTTTCTTTATCAAAATTCGCCACAATTTCTTCAGCAATTTGGCGGGGGGGCTTTTTTGCTGCCCGGGTAAGCTGCATGGCAATATTGGATGCGAAGTCGCCATGGCTTTTATGTTTAGGTGTTTCCAAAATTACTTCCGGCAGTTCTTGCTCAGTTACCATGCCGGTCCTGAGGGTGGCCGCTGCTATTTCCGCTTTAAGGATTTCTCTGACTTGAAACAGTATGTTCAATTGTAAAACCTCCTTGAGCAAACCTTAACTTATTATGCCTCGTTCACAGGATTGATGCAAGTAATTGACGGCAGTACTTTGCCTGGGCTCTTGCCCAAACAGCTTGTTCAAATGACATAGGTCTTAGTACGCTGAACATAAAGTGCAGCAGAAATAGTTGCTTGCGGGAAAATAAGTTTCTTGAGAGCAATTTATATAGGAGGATTTTCATGTTCGGTGAAATTCTAGACCTTGTTATTGACAGCGCCGAGGGAGCATTCATTGAAGTTGGTGTATTTGTTGGAGCAGTTTTATTGCTGTTCGGTTGGGTGGATTGTCGTTATAAAGGGCGTTTAGTTGGGTTCATTGCCAATTCAAAACGTTGGCAGCCTTTGCTGGGGGGATTATTAGGACTGACGCCAGGGTGTGGCGGCGCCATTTTTGTAATGCCTTTGTTTTTCAAAGGCAGCGTTACTTTTGGGACGGTAGTTGCAACGCTCATGGCTACAATGGGTGATTCAGCTTTCGTGCTGATTGTGAGCAGTCCTGTGCATTGGTTGCTGGTCAGCGGGTTAACTTTGTTCACCGGTGTATTAACTGGGTACGCCGTAGATCAGGCAGGGTTGGGCCGGGTAATTCTTGCAAAATATCGTCGACAGGTTGGCGAAAATCCTGACTCTGCGTCTGGTGATGCGTCGGTGGTAGCTGACCGGTCAAGCTTGAAATTAGTAAACGTGTTTTCTATTGGTTTTTGGATTCTTGTCTCAATCGGGCTTATCCTGGGTATCCTGCAGCTTATGCAGGTGGATATTAATGCTTTGGCTATTCCCGGCGCCGGACTAATTGTGGGCGTAACCGGTACAGTAATCTCAGTGTTGGTTACATTGTGGGGAAAACATTTGAAATTCAGTGGGCACGGAGAAAATTCTTGGTCTAGAACATTATTGCGTAATTTTAGAGAGACTGCCTTTGTGACCACATGGGTATTTATCGGCTATTTGCTCTTTGAATTTTTAGTGCTGACTGCAGGCAGTGGCGATTATTTGGTCGGTGAACAGGTTGTTGAGGCAGTATTGCTGGCTGCCGGCGCGGCCTCAGTGTTTATTGCCGTAGCTGTGGGGATAATTCCGGGCTGTGGGCCACAGATAATTTTTGTCTCTTTGTTTGCTCAAGGATTAATTCCTTTTGCCGCTCTGGCTGCCAATGCAGTCTCCCAGGATGGGGACGCTCTCTTCCCAGTCCTGGCCATGGATCGACGCAGTGCTTTTTGGGCAACTGCGATTAATAAATTGCCGGCTCTTGCCCTTGGTTTGATAATCTTCTGGGTTGAGCGTAGTGTCGAATGGCAGCAAATAACGGCCTCCCTATGGAGTCTGTTCACGTAGTATCTAATCCATGCTGAACAACTGTCCTTGAAGGTGCGAGGTTTTTGCTTTTCCGGGTATTGAACTGAACCAGCTGACATATTGTTTAACAACAGATATGTAGTATTGGGAGGGGGAGTTTGATGCCAGGGAAGTTATTGATCATCGATACCCATCGGTTTATGTACTCGAAGATAACCAACTATAGTTTTTCTCAGCAATCTGTGTATGTTGTCAAAGAAGATGTGGTCGATATGTTTTGGGGACTGCAATACAAGACCGGCCTCAGCGAACGGGAAGTAAAAGTTAATATCTTGCATTTGGAGTATGGCGATGAGCATTGGTTTTTCCATGACTCGTCGGCTCTGTACCGGACCTTAAGTCTGTTTGACAAACTCCGGGCAAAGGGTGAATTGAGTCCAAAGGGAGCAGAAAAGATGGGAGTGGGCAGGGCCTATCGGGATAGCTTGGATAAGCAAGATTGGCATTATGTGGGGAATATAACTTCAGTAGTTCAAGAACTAGAAGAAAATATCACTTAAGTCAGACGTTTCGTCTGACTTTTCTATATACATATGTCCAGAACCAGTTGCCAGGAATCAACATATCAATATAGCGGAAGGAGGTTTATAGCATGACAATAGAAAAAAGTTTCCCGGTTGGAAAAGGGCCCATACCCCCGCCCACTGAGGTGGCATGCGTTTATGTAAAGAAAATCTATGATGCCTGCTCCCAACGCGAGTGTGACGAGTTCTTCTTTACCGACCTGGAGCTCCCCGAAGGTGTGCCGGTAGCAGACTTGGAAGTTGAATGTTCAATCGTTCCCGGCAGTGAATTTTTTGAGGACTGGTCAATTGAGCCAATTGATGGCGGACCACTGGGCTTGGTACGGGTCAATGTTTGCGCTATCCTGGAAATCCGGATATTTGACACCAATGATCCCGGCAATTACACCATCAATGAGGAGACCGTTTGCTTCTTCAAAGAGGTAATTCTCTACGCTCCCGACCCGATACAGATGCAGGTACTTGTGGAATCTATTTTCGAGGCATTGGCCTGCGAAGCATTTATCGAGACTGGCGATGAAGAGGAAGAGGATTTCCTGTTGGTTATTGCCACCATCGGCGCATTTATCATTGTCAAGACTGCCCTGCATGTCCAGCTCTTAGTTCCCGCCTTCGGTTTTTGCCCGGTGCCGCCTGAGTGTGAGGAGCTGGGAGACCTTTGCGAACAGTTCTTGCAGCGGCCGTTCCCGCCGTTTTTCCCGCCCCAGTTGAATGATCTAAATACCTGATGACAACATTGTCTGTGACCTGCGGCACATCCCGCAGGTTTTCACTTTCTGTACAAGGTGGTTTTAGCGATGCATGAGCAACCGCTCTTAGGGGTGATGTTACCCCCCGATGTGCTAAAAGAAATGGAGCAGGGTTCGATTCGACCACGGATGGGCATGTTGAACGCAGCCGCAGTGGAGGCCGGAGTGTCGGTGGTGTTCTTCAGCATGGAGGGTGTAGACCTCGAAAACCGACAGATTAACTGTATCCGGTATAACCAACAGGCAGAGCGCTGGTGTCAAGGGGTTGCGGTTTACCCGAGGGTGTTTTATAAACGCTCTGGCAACGGTCCTTCAAACCGTAAATTCGACAAATTTATACGACAGCTCAAAGCTTCCGGCGCACGGTTTTTAAACTATCCATTTCCCTACCCAAAAATGGAGGTCTACAATAAGCTCTACAAGAATAAATCTGTCCGGCCATATCTGCCTGAGACTGTTCAGCTGTCCGGGCCTCGGATACTGGAAATGATGCTCAATCGCTACGGCGACGTCTATGTTAAGGCTAGCCTCGGTAGCCGCGGTAAGCGTGTTGTACGGATAAAGGCAATTGCGCCCCGTTGTTACAGGTTGACGTACTTCGACGATCAGCCGGAGACTGTGGTCTACAGGAATCTTTCCAAAATGATACAGGATTTGGAGCGGATGGCTTTATATCGAGATGTGCTTGTTCAGCCCGCTATCGATTTGATAAAAGTTAATGGGCGTCTGGTGGATTTTCGGGCTGAAGTCCAGCGCACCGGTGACGGTCAAATAGTAGCGTATGCTATCCCGGTCCGGGTCGGTAGTTCCGCTTCCCCGATAACTACCCATGCTTCTAGTTATCAAATGGAGGAATTCCTAACTAAGTTTCTCAACTACGAAACGTCTGATGTTTCTGCCCTGCGCAATCGTGTGGAAGAGTTCCTGGTAAAAATCTATAGGGCTATTGAACAAAGCTATGGACAATGTGGTGAGATGGGTATCGACTTTGGCTTGGACACTACCGGCAAATTGTGGTTTATCGAGACCAATTCAAGATCTGCGAAAGTGTCTCTTTTTCACAGCTATGATGAAGCAACCATAAACCGTCATTTCCAGACACTTGTCCAGTATGCCGTCTCGATTGCAGGTGATGTCAATGAGCCCAGCGAAGAGTAGCGGCAACGATCCCCGTCCATTAGTGGGAGTGTTTGTGACTAATAGCACCGTCAACAGCTTGCTGGCCGGTAATGCCCGTCCTAGGTTGGTAACTCTAAATGAGCAAAGTCAGCTGCTTGGGGTAAGTTTGTTTGTGTTTGCAGAAAGAAATATCGACTTGCAAAAGAGGAAGATCGCGGGTTTAGTGTATAATCCTGATGTGAAAAAGTGGGTTCAGCGGGTATTCCTGTTTCCTGACATTCTTTACACCCGTCGTGGCCCCGGCAAAAAGGGCAGCAAGGCTGATAAGTTTGTGCAAGCAATCGCCCAGATAGGGATTCCGCAGATAAATTCCTGTTCTGATTTTGACAAATGGGATACCTACAGCCGATTTAGACGCTATCCCGAGTTAGTTTCCCACCTTCCTGAAACCTGTTTACTGACTACTGTTGACCAACTGAAAGATATGTTCGCCAGGTATCAAAGCTTGTATATCAAAGGAACAATTGGTCGCCATGGACGGAAAGTGATTCGGGTTGACCGGCGACACCGCCAATATATAGCTAGTCACCTGGGTAAGCGTCTGCGGGTCTGGCGGTTCTCCAGCATCCGGGGATTGTTACACAAAGTGCGGGCTGTGTTGAATAGCAAAAGGCTTCTGGCGCAGCAAGCCGTGGGCTGTATCCAGCTGGCGGGAGGTAATGTGGACTTTCGCGCGGAAGTCCAAAGAGACGGGAACGGGGAACTGGGCGTAACCTGTATTGCCGGCAGGGTGGCCACACCGGGAGCGCCGGTCAGCAGTTCTCGCACCGGTTCAACGGTTTTTACTTTTGCTGACACATTGCGACGCTGCAGCTATTCAGATACCCAGATTCGTTCCTTAGAGCAAGCGGCCGAAACCTTTTTGTGTAATATCTTTCAGTGTGTGGAGCAGGAATATGGTTCATTTGGTGAATTGGGCATTGATTTTATTATTGACACCGATGATAAGTTCTGGTTATTGGAGGTAAATGCCAAGTCCGCCATGGGAGCGGCCGGTCAGGCATGGGATGCAGAGACAATCGCCTTGCTCTACAGGCGGCCGTTGGAATATGCCCGGTATCTCTTCGAAAGCAACAGCCAGCCTTAAACGGCTGGCTGCAATAATTAATCGCTATGAGCAGCAAACTAGCTTTGAGGTGATTGAGATGCGTGTGTGGGATGTGCATCCGGGCTACCTTTCCCGGTCCAGTCTCTTGGGGCAACATGTTGAAATCCATGCAGTGTACAGTGTTATTACTGGTAAGAAGCAAGGTTACGCCAGGCATCCAGAAACGATGCGTTGGCGCAATCATCTGGCTGAATTGGTGCGGATTCATGACCTCACTGTTGGCGAGATGCTGCTGCGGGGATTTGAGCATAACAGTCCACTGCACTTTGAACCGGCGACCGACTCAGTTAGCTTGACCTATGTGGATTCACCTCGGCGCCAGTTTGAGCTACTGGTGGAAAAATACACCCAAAAAAACCAACAGGGTAGGATACCTCTGCCGAGAATAAACTCAGAGTTTTGGGCGCATCATCATTACTCGGTGCTGGCGCGGGGAGTAGAGGGTTACAAACTTGCGGCATCCAAGTTGCGGAGCTTACCCGCCAGGGAGCTGAGTGATTCGTTTGTTACTTACATTACCGAAATCCTGCGCCAACCAGTCGAGTCCGATGCTCTCAATGAAGTTGCCGAACGCATTTTGCATCTGATTGAGGACCGCGTAGATAGGGCTGAACAATTACGGAAAAAAAGTAGGGGTGAATTGTGGCGGAGTTGTTTTCACATGGCAGAGAAATATCACCTGCGTACTTTGTTGCAATCCACGATATTTGCCGATACAATTTTACCGTAATTACAGCGATGGCAGTTATGCGTATTTAATGAAGGCAGGTTACCCAATCACTGTATTATCGGCATCGATAATGGTAAAATGTACCGGTTGGAGGCGGTTGTAATGAAAATTGTCATTGATGCCGATGCTTGTCCCCGGGCAGTGCTGCAGACTTGTTTTTCGTTGGGGAAAAAGTACGCGCTGCCGGTATGGACTGTAGCCAGCTTTGAGCATTGCATCGACAGCGAGAACCATTTGATTGTTGGCAACGACCCCCAGGCTTCTGACATCAAGCTGATGAATATTACCGAGGCCGGGGATATAGCTGTTACACAGGACTGGGGTTTGGCTGCCATGCTGCTGGGAAAAAGGGTGCGTTGCCTCAATCCCGCCGGCCGCTTGTATGACAAGGGGAAGATTGATTTTATGTTGGAGGAACGGAACTTGAAGTTTCGTCATCGCCGAGGTGGTGGACGGACCCGGGGGCCCAGAAAACGTAGCCGCGAGCAAGATCATAAATTTGCTGCCATCTTAGAACGAGCGATTCAGGAGCAGCTTGCCATTGATATTGACAGTTGAATCAAGGTGTTGCAGAAAACCCAACTATGTTGATAAGGCTGTCGGTTAGCGCCGATAAACTCACAAGCCCGGCTACACCGGGCTTGTGTTAATAAATATTTCATATTTTTTTGCTAAAATAGATTTAAGTTCATTAACATGTCGAGATTGGGTGAAACTAATAGCGAAATCCCTTGTTAGAAAGAGTGGCGTAGTATAAGATTATTATATTAAGATATTGGTATGGAGGTGAAGCCGCTATGTATAGAAAGCTTGGCCTGATCGGTTTAGCGATATTGATCTTTGCCGTCGCATGCAGCTCTTCAGAGCCTGCCGGGCCGGTGGCCATAGTCAACGGTTCAGAAATCTCTAGGTCCGCTTTTGAGACAGAGCTGGAATATGAGTTGGAGTTTTATGAAATGCTGGGAATTGAATTGAATGATGAGGATATTGCCGAAATTCGTGAGGGCGTGCTGGAGCGCTTGATTAACATTGAGCTGCTCCTTGGAGCAGCGGCGGCTGCGGGTATAACTACGGAAAGCGTGGACGTAGACGCAGAGCTGGATTTAATTCGCGATATGTTCGACACTGAAGACGAGTTCCTTGGGGCATTGGAATCCGAAGGATACACCCTTGATACTTACAAGCAGATAATGCAGGAGCATTTAATGGTGCAAGCGCTCCTTGATAAAGAACTTGATTTCGGTAATATAGAACTTACCCCAGAGGAATTGCAGGAGTTAGAGGAATTTTACGATGATGAATTTGCTGACCTTGAAGATGCGCCGGAGAGGGAAGAAGTATTAGAATATTATTCGTCCCTGTGGATTGAAGAAAAGGCCGACATGATAGTTTGGGAATATATCGAGGAGCTGCGGGCAGAAAGCGAAATTGAATACCTGGACTAAAGTGTCCGTAAAAAGCCGTCAGAAAACCGACGGCCTTTTTTGTGTATTCGTAAATAAATATTTATTTTTTAGATTTTTCTAAGGGAAATAGCTACTATTTGGACGAATATAGTTGTAAAAACAAGCACAAGGGGGATTTGGCGTGGTTAAGGGCAGCCAGCATCAGACCCTGTTAGACTGTTCGCTAGAATTTAACTGGCGGGGAACTTGTGGCGAGGAGTTAACCGCTGTAGAAGCAGCAGCCCGCCTTAGCGATGAGAAGCTTGAGTTGATGCCGCGGTTTGGCGATGCTCTATCCTTTCCGCTTCGGCAAATATCTGACGTTTCTGAGGGAGAGCACCGGGTGGTTTTGTCTATCGAAGGTGGAGAAAGTGTGGAGTTATATCACCTGGGTTACAAATACTCAGATTTTCACCGCATTCTCAACAGGCAGCGAAATGAGCTAATGCTTGCCGATTTATTGATGTATGAATCTGTCCGCCGGGCTGGGATTGGCGCCGATTGTACGTACATAACTTCCGCCGGAAAATCCGAGCTTGGGAATTGCGAGTTGCGCCTCTGTGATACCGCATTGTTGGTTTTGCCGGACTCGGGTGAACCACGCCGGTTCCCTTATAGCTTTATTGAGCGCGTTGAGGAGCATGACTATAAGGTTTCCCTTTTTATTGAAACAGGTGAGGTTCTGAAGCTTTCACGTCTGGGCCGTGATTATGATTCATTTATTCAACTTCTGTCTCAGTTGCTCAATGAGTTGTCGTTAAAGGCCCAGGAGTTGTTGCGGGAGCTTGCGCCAAATGCCTCACCGGCGGTAATCCGCGGTGCGGCCCGGCTAATGCGGGAGGGACGGGTTGCCCGGCGTTGCGATTTGGATGAAGTTTCGCCCGACCTCTGGGGCAACCTTGAGCGGCGTTTGGATTTAGTCGGCATCCGGGATGAATACAGTTTTCTGCTCCAGTATGCCAATCGGCAGCAGGTCGGTATTGGTTTCAAACGTCAGCTCCAGGCGGAAGGGGAATATGTTTGGTTTTTGCTGCCGTTGGTTGACAGCAATGCATTGGCAATGGAAGCTTCTTCCGGCCCCGACAGCGGCCGGGCCACATATTTTTTTAGGATTGCCTCTCGCCCCCGGTCTGGCATTGTACAGTGGTAGACACAGCAAAGGCCTAAAAAAGCCCATGACACAGGGGCTAACCCGTCATGAGCCTAAAAACGTGTTGTGACTACAATATGTACTGTTTTGGACTAGGAAACTCGACAAATCTGGGTGGGGTATTTACCTTCAATTTGTCCATTAAGCTATGTAGCTCAGGGCG
>VEMY01000049.1 GCA_009711825.1 Bacillota bacterium
AATTGCTCTAATTCTCCCTTCCCTTCTGGTCAGCTTGTCCGGCAAATTGCGGACAATTAATAACGTCTACTGAAGGGCATTATGGGTTAGCAGTTACACGATATCGACAGGTGGTAATTGTTGAAAGATTGGGGTAACCGTTAAAAGTTAGCAGCAGGGAGTCCTCGCCACTATATGCTTTTTTGAGGGAAGAAATAAATAGCTATTTCCGCACCAAGGTTTCCGGTTTAGTGTCTTTGCTCCAATTTAGGACATCATGCAACTAATGGTCTCCTTTGACTGTACACTGTTTGCCATAACATCTAATTCTTACCGAACCATTCGTCCCCAGTAGGCAAGACTAAATAAGAGGTCGGTTGCATAAGCCAGCTGTCGGACTCGATTATAGCTTTTGCTGGGTTTCCTTCCTAAATGTCGAAATATATCGAAGTTTGTAATATGGAAAATCTGGACATTGTCAATTAAGGTGGTATACTAGTGGTGAAAAATTTAAGGATAAGCTGGAATCTAAGTTGACCGGTATCGGCATATTCAGTGGGTTGGACCATTACAACTCGGCGGCGCTTGTCCCATCTTTCAGCTTTGTAAGAAACATGACCATCTTAAATTGCACTAGAATTGGTAAAGTGGACGCGCCCCATAAAGCCCTTCAGTATTCTCCCGTAATTCTTGCTTTCTCATCATGAGGAAATTGTCTCACGAAACGGGAGGAGGTGCCCCATGTGGTATGAAAGGAGTCTGTATGAAAGCAAAAACATTTTTCATCTCACTATTAGGAGCTATATTTCTCGTAATTTTTTCTCTTTCTTCTATCTCATCTTACATTGAGCATTCATCACTAGGTAATATTAGTTTAGATAATGAATCTGACCACAAAATTGTTACTCATATGATGGTTCTTGGTATTAGTGACGTCGATGAATTAAGGTTTGTCAATACTATTAATGATTGGTCCAAATCTAATAACATAAGTATTGTTCGATCTGAAACAGATCAACGGACAAAAACAAGAATGTTTTATGTCTCTGGAAACAATAATTATTATGATAGATTAATTATTGATAATAAGAATACAAATGAAGACTTACATAATATTATTTTAGATTCAAGGTCAAGTTCTAACAGACTGGTAAAAGGTTTAGGAACAGATTACAAAATTTTGCCTATGACTACAGTGACTGCAGGTACGGAGGTAAATAACCTTTACTTCATCTACAGTAATCTAGAAGATATTTCATCATTAGACTCGTTACTAGCATCACATTTTTCAGAAGCCACTATTTCTTTTTCTGAGAATGCGGCCAACAGTTATGAGCCAGTGAAAATATTTGATGATTTTGGGTTGATAGCTGTTTTCATTGCAATAAATTTGTTATTGTTTATTTTTGTCAATAACCATATTCTTTCTTCGACAAAAAGGATATCCATCCAAAAAACGGAAGGCCGGAGTCTACTATATCTATGGTTCAATTTATCATTTAAGTATTTTTTAGCTTCTTTGGGAATTCTTCTTGGATTGGGTTTATTGCTGTCGAATTTTTTTGTAAGTTTCTTGGCTCAAAATTCCTTTGTTTATTATGGTAACTTCTTAAAGTTTTACGCTGCATACACAGTAGTATCTTTGGCTATTTCATTGCTACCTGCAATACTTGTTAATTTAATTATTCCGGTCCGTTCACTAAAAGGCCACAGTGGCTTAAAAGCCTATCTTAAATATCTCAGTCTGGCTAAAGTAATTGTGATTGTAGTTACCATAATGTATCTATTGCCTAATGTAAAATATGCAGGTCAAATTGCTAGATCGTTATCTCAAGAATCTGCCAAAGAAGAAGTTTACGAAAACTTATTTAGTTTTGATGCAATTTATGCAAAATATAGCGGATATTATGATCAGCATGTTTTCGGCAATGAAAATCAAATAATAACATATATGCAGGAAAATAATGGTTTATTTTCTTTTGCATCTACAGCTGCTATGGATATCCAGGGCCCTATATACTTGATTGATAAGCAATATTTAATAAATAAAAATATTTGGGAAGATAGCTTTGTCGGTAAAAGACTACTGTTTTCTATGAAGTATCAAAGTGGAAAAAGTGATTGGTTTGATTATGACGAGAATATAATTTTTGAAGTAGAAAGTCTAGAAAATTATGATGATTTACATTTAAGTATGAATACATTGTTTACAGCAGATCCATTTCTTAGAAGTGATGCAGTTTTATATTATAATGGTGATGAGAATCCAGCATCTCTTCTAAATAATATGTTTTTCTTTCAAGGCTCGCTAGATGATGCGCGAGAATATATTGAGCAGGTAATGATTCAACATGGTTTTCAGCCATGCTATCTAGTAAGTTCTTTTCAAGAGCAGTACTCATTAAGCAAGGCAAGATACATTAAGGAGGGGCTGCGTGACTTCATAGTAGGTTTACTATTACTGATAATCTATATTGACACTTCATTAACTTATTATAAGGCATATATGGAATCGAGAACAAAGAGCATTATGATAAAGTGGACCGAAGGCTTCTCTAGGTTTGAAATATTTGAATCAATATTCGCAAATAATCTACTTTTTCTCATTAGTGTTGTCATTGTTCTGGCCTTTATTTCTAGAACTGAGTTATTAATGCTTTCATATGTAGCTGTTTCGTTGTTTTTTGTTGAATTGTTTGTGTTGATGTTATTTATAATTAGATTAAGGTATAGCGATTTAAGGAGGTATTTATGAATATTAAATTTGTCAATGTATCAAAAAAATTCGATGATAAAATTATCTTGAATAATTTTTCTGATGAAGTAAAAAGTGGGGACTTTTGTTGTGTGTTTGGTGAATCAGGTAGTGGTAAAACTACTCTTCTAAATATGGTTGGGTTTCTCGAACCATATGAAGGCAAAATTCTCTATGATAACGATGAAGTTACTACTACGAAAGAAAAGCAGCGACTTTTATCTAGCTATATAGGATTTTTGTTTCAAGATTATGGTTTAGTGGAAAATGATACAGTGTACAACAACTTTTCTTTGATTAAAAATTTTAATAAAATTAAACACAAAGGTTTGGTGGAAGAGTGTTTGAAAAAAGTTGGCTTAGGGGGCTTTGTTAATAGAAAAGTGTATGCTCTTTCTGGAGGCGAGCAACAAAGGGTTGCAATCGCAAAACTATTATTTAAACAGCCTAAACTCATTTTGGCTGATGAACCTACTGCATCACTTGATTCTGAGAATAAAGCCCAAATCATCCAGTTACTATTAACACTTAATAATTCAGGGGCAACGGTATTATTAGTTACACACGACCAAGAGTTTAAAGAATATGCAAATCAAGTTATTGAGTTACTGCTATAAATTGATTTTTTAATTATTTATGAAAGGAGGTTAATCAATGAAAGCTAGAGTTAAGATGTTTTTAATTGTAGTGTGTTTCTTATTCTTGCCCGTTATATCAGCAAATGCAGAAATATTTGTAGACAGCTCGTCTTTTCACAGAATCTATTATTTAGACGGTGCGGCTGGACCTGGCATGTATACAACACTTTATTCCTTGAATTCAAGCGGAGACATTATTTACGCTCAGTTATTTGGATACAGAAACAATCAGTTTCTTTCTGAACGTCGTTATTCTGGAACGAGTAAGCCAAGAATTGCAGAAATTGTAGCATATTTTGATGGAGATTACCATTCTCATTCTCATGGAACACCGTAATTCGCCCATCACTATTTTCAAATAAACTTAACATAGCAGAATTCAATAACAGATTTTTAGGTAGTAAAAACTTGCTGTTGATCCAGCTTGGCGGTAGAAATCCTGAAAATTTGTCGGCGGTTACAGGTTCGTAAGGGGGGTAAGGCTGGCTGTCTTACCTCCCTTAAGCGTGCGACGGGCATTCGCGTGTAAACGGTAAACTAAAAGGGATGAATTGGGGGTGCAGACGAAAACCTGGACTTGTAAAAGTCAGGAGGTAGACCATGTATTCGTATGAAGACATCGTTGCGGCGGTTTTTTTGGAAGCATGGGGACGGTTCTTGCGCTCCCGTTTGCCCTAAATATAACTACCGCTCGTCTCTGGATTACCCCAAAGGCAATGTGGTGGGAGCAGGTTGGAATCCCATGACCGCCGTCACCTATCCAGGCGTGGGGCGCTATCATCCTACTATTATGATGTATAGCTATGACAGTGGCATCAACTTTAGGATTGAGAACAGCAGCATCGAAGCCGAGCTTTGTCGGCATATTTTTTTTAAAAGGCATGACCCAAAGGTGCTGGTTGATGGCAATGAGATGACTCAGGGCTCTGTCCAGGGTAGCATGACGATAAGCAACAGTGAATGTCAGGTGATGCCCCGGGCCAAGATTAGCCTGGTTGACAACATACTGACGGCCATATCTAATATATAAGGAATGAGCCATGGCTCATTCCTTATATATTTAAATATTAAAGAGGAAATTTTTCTGTATTGAAGAAAAAGAATATTGGTAGCTCTATTAGGTTTTATGATATGAGTTGGGTTTGCTAAATAAATTTCGGGAGTGGTCCTTTTTGCAGACAATTCTACCTCTGCGAGAGCAGGCAGCTATAACTAACCGCTGGCTGCAGCTTCGCTTAGAGACCCTGCTGCCAAACCTAATGGAACGGGAAGGAATCGATATGTGGGTGGTTATTGCCCGGGAAAATAACGAAGACCAACTGGCCCTTTCTTTGCTTCCTGCTCCCCTGCTTTCTGCCAGCCGTCGCACCATGCTGGTGTTTTTCCGTCAGGACGATACATTGGAACGATTAAACCTCAGCCCCAAAGGTTCGGCAATGGACCTGGTCTACGATTCGGTGCGTCAGGACAAGCAGAGCGACCAATGGCAGTTTTTGCGTGAGCTAGTGGCAGAGCGGAAACCCCGAACTGTAGCCGCCAACTTCTCTGAGACCTTCGCCGAGGCCGACGGCCTGACTAGTACTGACCATCGTCTTTTGCAAAAAGCCTTGGCAGGGCTGGACGTGGAACTGGTCAGCGGTGAAAGACTGGCAGTAGCCTGGTTGGAAACACGGACAACACCGGAGCTAGAAGCCTATACAGGGCTAAACCGCATTGCCCATGACATAATAGCTCAAGCCTTTTCCAGCAAAGTAATTCTACCCGGAGTTACCACTGCCGTTGATGTGGCGTGGTGGATGCGTCAGCGTATCCAAGATTTGGGCCTCAGGGCTTGGTTTCATCCCACCGTGAATATCCAGCGCCAGGGCGACAAAGCGGTGCCTGCAGAGGCAGTTATTCAGGGCGGAGACCTACTTCATTGTGATATGGGTCTGGTTTACCTGGGCCTGTGTACCGATACCCAGCAGCTGGCTTATGTGCGCCGTCCTGGCGAAGAGAGCGCTCCTCAAGACCTGGAGCGGGCGCTCGCTGCGGGCAACTTATTGCAGGACATCACCGTCGCCCAATTTGCAATCGGCAAAACCGGCAATCAGGTACTGGCAGATGCCCTGGCCCAAGCCTCAACTCAGGGTTTAAAGGCCCGGGTCTATACCCATCCCATCGGGGTTCATGGCCATGCCGCCGGACCAACCATCGGCCTCTTTGATAAGCAGGACTTTGTAGCCGGTAGCGGTGACTATCCCCTTTATGACAACACCTGTTATGCCCTGGAGCTGAACGTCATCACCTCGGTGCCTACCTTGGATCAGGATGTAATGATACCCTTGGAGCAGACGGTGGCCTTTACCCAAGGTAAAGTGCAGTTCTTGGGAGGGCGGCAGACCCGCCTCCACTTAATTTAGTTGACGGGAGCACGGGGACGGTTCTCTTGCTCCCTTTGGTTTTTATCTGTCGTTCCTAACCTTCCTTTCATACGCCTATGGTGTCTTCACTGAGCTTAAGCCACGGTTAAGTCTTACCTACCATGTAAGGAGACTAATGGGGTTTTTTTGTTGTCAAATTTTGAATGTAGTTCTGCTACATGGGAGCAGTAGAACCGTCCCCGCGCTCCTGCCCCGTGCTCCCGCAATTTACATGGGAGCAGTAGAACCGTCCCCGTGCTCCCGCCCCGTGCTCCCGCAGAACCGTCCCCGTGCTCCCGCCCCGTGCTCCCGCAATTTATTGTTGACGTTCAGGCGCAATAACGTTATAATATATCTAATCACATTAGGCAGGGGTGATTAATTGAGTTACTCAAGCGAAATATTGCGTGGCAACACCGAAACCATTATTCTGGCTATCCTCAGTAAAAAAGACTCATATGGCTATGAGATTATGAAGACAATTATTGAAGGCGGAAAGGGCCTGTTCACCATTAAGGATGCCACGGTCTACACTGCATTCAAACGTATGGAGAAGGAACAGTTAATCACCAGTTATTGGGGGGACGGAGATGGCAGTGCAAGGCGAAAATACTACAGAATTACCGACAAGGGCAGGGAGGTATATGCCCAGAAGGTTGAAGAGTGGAGAGAGATACAAGTTGTCCTAAATAACCTGATTGGGGGTGGCATGTAATGGAAAAGAAATTACGAAAGCTCATCAGAAGAAAATTTTCCTTGTATCCCAGAACTGAGAAGATTATTGAAGTCCAGGAAGAACTATATTCAATCATGCTTGATAAATATAGTGACTGTTTGGAAGCTGGGATGTCCAAAGAAGAAAGTTTCAAGCGGGCGACAGAGATGATCGCCGAATACAAGGACGCCATCAAGGAAGTAGAAACAGGAAGTTCTCTAAGTGCATTAAAGCAAAATCTCATCAACACTGCATCGTTTAGCGCTTTTTACTTTATAGCAGTAACTTTCGTTTATTTGTTTGTAAGCATGGTGGTACTCCAAACATTCGAGAATACCTGGCTGATTGTTGTCGGAGGCGTGTTCCTATACTTACTTTATTTCTCAGTCAGTGCATACCAGTATGCGAGATTATTCAACTTTAAAACGCTGGCCCGCTGTGGAATTGCCCTCGTCTATTTCAGCTTAATTCCTTTGCTTTATGTGTTTCCCTCGCTTTATTTGTCTGTCGTGCATGCTGAGAACATATGGTCTTTTAGCTGGCTTAGTGTTCTAATAATTGGTTTTCTATACATTATGTCTGACTACATAGTCTACAGAAAACAAATTTCTAGTCTAGAAAAAGATATTCATCTTCTGGCCGCAGGCTTCTTGCTAACGACTGTAGTGTATCTATCTGTATCAATTTGGTTCGGGCTCTGGAGCGTTACATGGCTTATATATGTTTTATATTTGGGGCTAGTTTCAATGGTGTTTTTTATTACAGAGAAAGGCAAGAAAAATATAAAAGGGAATAGAGAATCATGAGCGAGATTAGCATTTGCGTATTTGGCGATTCAATTGGCAAGGGCGTTGTATTGCATCCGGATCAGGGCCGGTATGAGCTAATCAAGATGAATGTGGGCAAGTTATTGGGAGTTCAAGAGCTTAAAGTGACCAACTACTCTAGGTTTGGCTGCACGGTCTCGAAGGGACTGTCAATTATCAAAAAACATGGCTGTGAGCTTGCCCGGTTCACCAGTGTATTTTTGGAACTGGGAGGCAATGATTGTGACTTTGCATGGAACGAAGTTGCCAAGGATCCCCAGAGGCAACATGCTCCCAAAACACCGCTATCAGAGTTTAAACGGTTGTATCGGCAGGTAATAGAGTTAATCCGTGATAATGGTGGCAATCCTGTTATTCTAACGCTACCACCCCTGGAGCCCTGGAGGTTTTTCGACTGGGTGTTTAGAGGTCTTGATAAGGATAACATTCTGAAATGGCTGGGCGATGTTGATATGATTTACCGGTGGCAAGAGTTATATAATGTTGAGGTCATGCTTTTGGCAGCGAAATTATCTGTGCCGATAATCGACATACGCAGTGCATTTTTGAAGTGCAAAAATTATAGCGATCTCTTATGCCCCGATGGTATTCATCCCAATAACGAGGGATACAATCTTATTTACAAAACCATTGCCGCTCAATATAAACTTGCCATATCTGTATAAGTGGCTGGTTGAAACATAAAAATTCTAACCCTGTTTAGATTGAGCTAAACGGGGTTTTGAGTTTAACGCGCACATAGTAGATCGCTAAATGGCTTCGAGGGAGTTGCTAAAGTCTTTTGTCCTCTGCTGCTCAGGGATAGCCCTGCAGAGGCACAAGTAAGAATGGAAGACCCTCATTTGCCCAGTATGGGCCGTGTTTCGTTAACTTTGTTCATATCATAGACTAGTTATAAGGCGAAATACGTGACAGAGGATGGCGTAAAAATGAACATTAAATCTCCTTTAATTGGGGTTTTAGTGAATTTCAATATCACCCGAAACTTAGCTTGGCAGTCTCCAAATTTTCGTATTCGGCTGCTACAAGAATGCAGTGACCAGTTAAAAATGTCCCTGTATTTTTTTACTGTAAAAGCTATAGATTTAAACCGCAAACAGATAACTGGCTATTATTTCAATAAGACCCGCCGTAAATGGCTTAAGGGTGAGTTCCCGTTTCCAGATGTTCTCTACGTTCGGGGAGGCGCCGGGAAATACATTTCTACTTTAGACAGATTTGTGCTCCAGTTGCGTGTTCAGGGGAGCCATGTTCTCAACTACCCCGCTTTTAATAAAAGAGAAGTCATGTCCCTGTTGGGAACAAACCAGAAATTACGCGGATATCTGCCTGACACTATTTACGACAACAGCCTTGACGGTTTGACTGCAATGTTGAACAGCAAAGGTTCTGCCTACTTGAAGGCTTGTAGGGGGAGAAAGGGCCTGCAGGTAATAAAGGTCTGCAAGTTGTCAAACGGACATTTCGAGAGCAGGTATTTACGTCAGCATGGTAAAAACAGCGGCGAAGTGGAAGTTAACCGTTTTAGCCGATTGAGCAAGCTATATCAGCATGTAAAAAAATTCTTTAGGAGAAGCCCTTATATTATCCAAGAGGCCATTGAGTTATTAACTCAAGTTTCGCACACCCAAAACCCTGCTGACCTCCTGAAGTAACTAGGTAAGTCAGCAATAAATTGGCCATAAAGCTCCCTAATGTGCTCCTGATTTAGTCTAGCCCTGTTCATGACATATACAGCGAATAGGCTGACCAATAATTGAAGAGCAGCAGTGAATGTTATGTCTTGCAGCTCATCGCAGCAATCGTAGAATAAATCACCAAGGGACCTGGCATCGGTGCTCCTTCGCTG
>VEMY01000050.1 GCA_009711825.1 Bacillota bacterium
ACCAGGCTCAAGAACAAGGAATACAAACCGTCACCAGTGCGTCGGAAATATATTCCCAAAAAGAACGGGAAGATGAGACCGCTGGGAATACCGAACATCGAAGACCGGATAGTGCAGCAGACAGTGGAATATAGAGCAAGGCTACAACCACATCTACGACTGTGACATCAAGGGCTTCTTTGATAATATCCCGCACAAGAAACTGATGAAAATTCTCAACAAGTATGTGGCCGATGGCACAGTGCTGGACATGGTCTGGAAGTGACTCAAAGCAGGATACATGGAAGATGGCAATCATCATCGGGCAGAAGCTGGAACTTCTCAGGGCGGCGGTCATTGGAATTATTTCCCGGTGAAACAGGCTTTTGATGCTGCCGGCAAGTCCGGCTTCCTTTTCAAAGCGGGTGTAGGTTTTGGTCAGGTTTTTGGTTTCAATGATCATGGTAATCCCTCTTTCTAAAATTTAAGATAAAAAGCCCGCAGGCATTACCGCACAAAAAGTGCAGAGTGCTCCTGCGGGCTGAGAATACACAAAATATGCCGGTACATATCAAAAACGCGGCACAGAGCCACGCTTCCCATAGATTAAGGACCGGCGTAAGATTTAAAGCAGTCTGTACGGTAATGGATTGCAAAGGTACGACGAAATAAAGGGTGTAATGCCCCTCATTAGTCAAACCAGTTGCAGCTTTTTAATTACTTATCACCATTACAGACTGGACGGACAAAAAAACATCCTTTCCAAGTTAAGACCCTTACAGTTTAGCAAACTCTGGTTTTGCTGACAATCGTGAAATAGAAATGTAACTTTGCCCAATTGGGGACGGAGGTTGGGTGAGCCATTTTCGGCAGAAAGTCGAGGGCTGTCCCGGACAAGGGACCTGTGCCCCTGTCCGGGAAATGTTTTTAGCAGGTGGCAGGATTTTGGGCAGAAATGTGGAAGTAATTTCTATGCAAACGATTGTGCAAAGGATTGTGAAGGGGAGAACGCTGTGGTTACGATTAAAGATGTTGCTTTGCGGGCTGGTGTTTCCGCCAGTACCGTTTCGAGAGCTTTAAGCGGTAAAATTCCTGTGGACCCGGCTACCCGGGACAGGGTGCTCCAGGCGGTGGAGGAGCTGGGCTACCGACCCAATGTCATTGCTCAGGGTTTAAAATTCGGTCGTTCCCAGACCATCGGTCTGATAATACCCAGCATCCGGAACTTGGTGTTTCCCGATGCAGTGCAGGGGATATCCCAGGTTGCTCGGGAGCGGGGATATAATGTAATACTTTGTGACAGTGAGGAAGACCCGGAGCTGGAGCGGGAATTAGTGGATAATTTGCACCGGCGTTTGGTGGATGGGTTGATTCTTTCTACCGCCCGGGGCAATGGTGAACATATTGAAGCATTGCGTAAGGCCGGGTGTCCGGTTGTGCTTTTGCTCCGGCATCTGGGCGCCTCTGTGGATGCTGTTATCGCTGACAATTACCAGGGTGGGCAGCTGGCGGGCAACTTCCTTGCCGACCAGGGGTTTCGGAAGCTGGCAATAGTAAGCGGGCCTCGGGATTTGGATTTGTTTCAGCAAAGATTTCAGGGGTTTGTCGATGCACTGAAAGAAGCCGACTTGGTTGTGCCCGAGCCAATGATTGTCCAGGCCACATCCGCATGGCAGGAATCGTACAAAGGGATGTTGGCGCTGTTGGACAGGGGTTCGGTGCCGGAAGCGGTTTTCGCCACCAGCGATCCCCAGGCTCTGGGCGTAATGAAAGCGATTCGGGAGCGGGGATTACGGGTGCCGGACGATATCTCCGTCCTGGGCTTTGATAATCTGGAACACTCATCATTGATGGACCCACCCTTAACCACCATCAGTCAACCCTTTTTTGAGATGGGCCGCCGGGCGGCCCAGCGCCTGTTTGAACTGCAGGTTGCAAAAAAGCCTCTGCCCCCCAATGTGGAGAAACTGCCTGTGGAGTTGGTGGTCAGGGATTCGGTTCGGATTACAACTGAGACGGGAGTGAGAGTGTGAAAGCAAAGGCAATGGTCCTGGAGGAGTTTAACAAACCTTTAGTGCTTCGCGATTTTGAAATCCCCCATCCGAAGCCGGGGCAGCTGCTGGTACGGATGTTGGCTGCCGGGGTTTGCGGCTCCGACCTACATATGTACCAAGGAGAGGATCCCCGCACCCCCCTGCCCCTGATTTTGGGCCACGAGGGAGTGGGGCGCATCGAAGCAATTGGCGATGAAGCCGTCAGCGTCTGCGGTCGGCGGCTGCAAACGGGCGACGTTGTTCTCTGGAACCGGGGTGTGAGTTGCGGACGCTGCTGGTATTGCCAGATCCTGAAACAACCGGCCCTTTGTACTCAGCGTCAGGTCTACGGCATCAATTTGGGGTTGAACGACCCGCCGGGATTGAATGGTTGCTATTCTGAATATATTTTGCTGCGGGAACGGACCGATTTGTTTTACGTTCCCCCGGGCGTGGATCCGGCAGCGCTGGTCTCGGCGGCGTGCTCTGGTGCTACAGTTGCCCATGGTTACGAGCTGGCGCCAGTCGGGCCTGAAGACACTGTGGTGGTCCAGGGCCCCGGTCCCTTGGGTATCTGGGCGGCGGCAATGGCCCGGGTACTGGGCGCCGGCCAAGTAATTGTCATTGGCGGTTCTCCAGAGCGCCTGGAGCTTTGCAAACGCTTTGGTGCCACCGGTGTGCTCAATCGCCGGGAGACTTCTGTTGGTGAGCGTCAGCAAGAGATTATGGCCCTGACCGATGGGCGCGGAGCGGACCTGGTCGTGGAGGCCACCGGCCATCAGAGCGCGTTTATTGAGGGAGTTGAGCTTTTGCGTCGGGGTGGCACCTATCTCTGCACCGGCTATGCTCAACCGGTGGGGACTGCGGACCTAGACCCGTACCGACATTTGGTGGGAAGGGGCGTGAAAATTCAGGGTGTGTGGGTCAGCGACACTGCTCATGTGCGGCAGGCGTTGGCTCTGGCCCTGCGGAATCCGGAGCATTTCGCGCAAATGGTCACCCTTCGTTTGCCATTGGAACGGGCCAACGAAGCCCTGGCGGCGGTAGCTGCTAAACAGGCCCTGAAAGTGATTCTGGAGGTGGGAGCATGAATGAATATAGCTGCGATGTACTTGTAGTCGGGGGAGGGGGCGGTGCCCTCAGAGCAGCAATTGCCCTGGCTGAGGAGCATCCCGAGTTAAAGGTTCTCCTGGCCACCAAGGGACAGCTGGGAAAAAGCGGAGTAACCGCGGTTGCCTGTTCAGACCGGATGGCGTTTCATGCCACTCTACCCCATACACCGCCCGGGGGGGAAGATGCCTGGCGCTACCATGCGGAAGATATATATCGAATCGGCGGCTGTGTGTCCGACCCTGAGTTGGCGGCAATTCTCGCCAAAAACTCCGGTGATGCGTTTCAGTACCTGGACGCGCTGGGGGTGCCCTTTGTCAAGGAGGGCACTGTGCCCCGGCAGTTTGTGACCGACGGCTCCGAGTATCCTCGGGCCTGTTACACCGGACCGCGCACAGCAGTGCATATCGAGGAAGCGCTGGTGCGTCGGTTTCACGCGCTTAACATACCAGTGCTGGAGCAGTGTATGGTTACACGCTTGCTCACGGATACGGCCGGAATCAATGGGGCCCTGGCCCTGCTGGGCGGAAGGGTTGTGCCAATCAGTGCAGGCGCGGTAATTCTCGCCACCGGTGGCGCCGGACTTATTTATCAGCAGCATGTGTTTCCACCCGGGATGACCGGCGATGGTTATGCCATGGCGCTGCGGGCAGGTGCGGAGTTGGTAAATATGGAGTTTATCCAAATGGGAGTGGCCTCGGTAAAGACCCGGCTTAACTGTTCCGGCAGTCTATTCCGGGCCCTGCCACGGCTGGTTGACGATAGCGGGCGTGAGTTTCTTTCCGAATATACTGGGGAAATGACGGTTGGCGACCGCTTGTCGCTTCTCTTCCGCAAAGGCGCCAGCTGGCCGGTGAGTAATGAGCATGATACCAAGTTGATTGACATCGCTGTTTACCGGGAACAAATGGCCGGTCGCCGGGTGTTCCTGGACTTTGGCGCCAACCCCGCGGGGTATGACTTTGAGGCCCTGCCGGCAAGTGACCGTAAGCGCTATCAGGATGAAATGGTCGTCGATTTGGGCAGTGCCCGAGACCAGACGCCCCTGGCCCGGCTCCAGGAAATCAATCCCGATTCCATAGCCTGGCTGCGGGAACACGGAGTTGACTTGGAGGCAGGGGATGCGATGGAGATTGCCCTCTGCGGCCAGCACTTCCAGGGCGGGATTAAAATTGACAATCAGGGGCAGACAATTGTGCCCGGACTCTATGCTGTTGGCGAGACCGCTGGTGGCCAGCATGGCGCCAACCGGCCTGGGGGCAACGCACTTTTAGACAGTCAGGTCTTTGGCTTTCTCGCTGCCCGGTCGGCGGCAGAACGGGCACGGGAACACAAGCAGACATCTGTAAGTGCGGCTGCAATCAAGGATGCCCAGCATCAATTGGCGGCAGCCGGGGGATACAAGCCGCAGGAGTTCAGGGAGCGGCTTCAGCAGGTGGTTTACCGTGCCGGCGCGGTCGTACGCACCGAAGCCGGGCTCAAGCAGGGGCTGGCTGACTTAGAGGAATTGACTGCCAAGGGCATGGTGGCCGGGGACCCGGTATTGATTGCCGAAAACCATAATTTACTGCTGGTGGCCCGGGCGGTGTTGACGGCTGCCCTGTGCCGGGACGAAAGCCGGGGACCACATCTGCGTTTCGAGGATGCAGCCGGGACCCGGCCGTTGAAACGCCGGGATCCGGAGTGGCAGAAATATATTATTATCAGCGGCGATGAGGCAGCGTTAAAGCTTGCTGTTCGCATGCCAGGGAGTTGAGATAATGAGCAAGCACTTTCCCTACAAGTCGGCGGACCAACTGGCAGCAGATTGCCGGGAGCGAGGCCTGGATCTAAGCGTCACTGAGGAAATCAGTCTCTTGACTGAACCAGTGGCAGTTGCCGAACGTCGACTGGATAATCCGCTTGTGATTCAGCCGATGGAAGGATGTGATGGCACAGCCGATGGCCGACCGTCAGAATTAACTCATCGACGGTATCAACGGTTTGCCGCTGGCGGCGCTGGTCTAATCTGGTTTGAAGCAACTGCCATCACCCGTAACGGACGGGGCAATCCGCGTCAGTTATGGCTTAATCCGCACACACTGGATAGTTTTAGCGATTTAGTTGCTTCCACCCGCTCTCAGGCGACAGGCAATCCGATTTTGCTCTTGCAGCTGACCCATTCCGGGCGCTACAGTCGGCCCGTTGGAGTGCGGGCGCCGGTGTTTGCCTTCAGAGATCCCCAGCTGGACCAGCGCACCAATGTGACCAGAGAGCATGTGCCAATATCTGACCAAGAGCTGACGGAGCTGCAACAGCAGTTTGTGCAGGCGGCAGTTTTGGCAAAAGCGGCCGGTTTTGATGGCGTGGATATAAAGGCCTGCCACCGCTACCTGGTATCAGAACTGTTGGCTGGCCACACGCGGCCGGGCGGTTACGGAGGCAGTTTGGAAGGTCGGACCCGGTTTTTGCGTGAAACAGTGGCGGCTGTCCGGCAGGCGGTGGGCGAGGATTTTATTCTGGCGACACGGCTTAATGTCTGGGATGCGGCCCCCTGGCCCTACGGTTGGGGTGTCACGGAAGGGAGCCCGGAGCAACCGGAGCTTTCTGAGGCCCGTTGGCTGGCGGCTGATTTGTCTGAGCGCGGCGTTTCTATAATTAATGTCACTGCCGGAAACCCCTATGTGCTGCCCTACATCGGACGTCCGTTTGACAAGCCGGTGATCGGGGGCGCTCTTCCTGCAGAACATCCCCTCACCGGCGTAGAGCGGTTGCTTGGCTTTGCCGCAGAGATTCAGAGTGAGGTGCCGGAAGTGGCTGTTGTTGGCACCGGGTACTCCTGGTTGAGGCAGTACTTCCCCCAGGTGGCAGCAGCAGAGCTTGCCCGTGGACGTTCCCGCCTAGTGGGGTTGGGTCGAATGGCATTTGCCTGTCCGGATTTCCCCCTGCAGTTGGCAGCGGGAGAGCTGGAGCCCGGAAATTTGTGCACAGCTTGCAGCATGTGCACCCAGATTATGCGGGACGGTGGCCGTACCGGCTGTGTGGTCAGGGACAGCGACGTATATCTTTCGGAATACAGGGCCGGTCACGCAAAAGCCTGATTGGTCGCTGAGTTGAATATATAAGGAGGGGTGGCGAATGACGGTAAAAATAGCGATGGTTGGTTTGGGGCGTTGGGCGATGTTTTTGGGCGCAGCGCTGATGGAGACTGAAGGTGTTGAACTGACGGGCGGGTATGATTCCAGTTTGCAGAGTGCCGAAAACTTTGCCGAGATGTTTGAGGTGCCGGCGGTGGCAGACTTGGCGGCAATTGCCGGCGATCCTGAGGTTGACGCTGTAGTGGTGGCCACCGCCAACCACACCCATCATCAGGTGGTTAAGACTTTGCTACAGGCAGGCAAGGATGTGTTTGTGGAGAAGCCGCTGGCTAACTCTTTGGCGGAGTGCCGGGAACTGATTGACCTTGCCCGGGAGCGCAAGCGAGTTCTGATGGTCGGCCATAATTCCCGGCGCTATCCGGCTGTGCGCAAACTTAAGGAACTGATAGATGCCGGGAAAATTGGCCAGGTGCATTCAGCGACCGCGATATTTTCTTACGAGAATCTGGCCGATATCAGCACCGATACCTGGCGCAACGATCCCGCCAAATGTCCCGGTGGGCCCTTGATGCAACTGGCTGTGCATCAGGCAGATAATTTGCTCTGGTTGCTGGGGCCGGTTGAGTCGGTGAGCTGTCAGCTGATGGCACCCGTTCCAGGAGGGAAAGTGCCGGCCGGCGGACGTCTGGGCCTGAAATTTGCGTCCGGCGCCCTAGGGGTGTTGGAAAGCGATTATCTCACTACCCCCGAGAGTTTCAGCATCACTTTGCGGGGTGAAAAGGGTGAGTTCCAAAGTCGAGGGCCGGGACATGTGAAAATCTGGGATAGCAGCGGCCAAGTGGAATCACTGGACTTAGGGCGAGACGATTCGCTTCGCCAACAGATGGCTGAATTTGTCGCCTGTGTCCGGGACCGGGTCCCCCCGGAAACCGGAGGCGAAGTGGGCATCGCTGCCCTTGCTCTGATTGTTGCAGGGCTGGAGTCCGCTGAATTGGGCCGTCCTGTGGAAGTGGGTGGTTACGATGATTAAGCGCTTAACTCCGGGTCGGATTATAGCCCTGGTTGTGGTGCTGGCCCTGTTGGGCGGTGGCATTTACCTGGAGCGCAGCCTGTATGTTGCACCTGAGTGGCCGCCCCCCCGGGAAGGGGACCCCCAGCCGGTCCGGCCCACTGCTGATGATCCTGAGTTTCATCGCACCCCGTTTGCCGAGACCTTCGAAGAGCGGCGTGAGCTCTATGTAGAGTGGGCTACCCAGCAACCGACACCGGATTCCCGGAACTCAATCTGGGCTGAATTGATGAAGATAGAGGCGGGGCAGGATTATTTTCCGGAGGCGACCATGGACTGGTTGCTGGACTTTGTCAATGCCCGCAATGATTGTGCTGATTTTGTGGTGGCAGGTCTGATCCGTCTTTACTACATGTACCCGGAAGTGCTTTCAGCCCAGCAAGAGCAGGCACTTCGTAATACACTCCTGGATTTCCAGTACTGGTTGGATGAGCCCAACCCCGATAAGGGTGCCATGGAATTATGGACTGAGAATCATCAGATTCTGATCTATACTTCTGAGTATTTGGCCGGCCAGTTGTTTCCCGAAGAGACATTTACCAATAACGGCATGTCCGGCGTGGAGCGCATGGAAAACGCCCGCCCGAAGATTATGCGCTGGATAGACTGGCGGGTGCGCACCGGCTTTGCCGAGTGGGATTCGATTCCTTACTACCCTGAAGATATTGCCTCGCTGGCAAACATCGTGGACTTTGCCGGCGATGAAGAGCTGGCTTTACATGCTGAAATGTTATTGGACTTGTTATTGTTTGATGTGGCAGTGGACTCTTTTTATGGCCAGTTTGCCACCTCCCACGGCCGGGCCTCCGGCCATCATGTGCAAAGCGCTGCCGGCGATTCCATGGTTTCAGTTCAGGCATTGCTCTTGGGCTTGGGACGTTTTCAGTCCAACAGCAATATGGGAGTCGTTTCGCTGGCCCTGAGCGAGAATTACCGCCTGCCGCCGGTTATTGAGGCGGTAGCTTTGGACATGCCTGAGGAAATGATAAATTATGAGCGCCATTCGATTCCGGTGACCAAAGAGGAGGCCGAGAGGCGAGGTTTGAGCATGGATTCCCCTGAGGATATCGACATCTGGTGGGGTATGGGCGCCTTTACCCATCCTTTGGTCATTGATCAGACGATTGCCCTGGCCGGTGAATGGGACCTATGGCATTACCCGGATTTTAAAGACTTTGAGGTCTTGGGCAAGGTTTTGGGCAGAATCAATGCTTTAGGGCTAGCCAGCAGGCTGCTGGATCCTGATCCCAACGGTACATTGATGTCTGAAGTCAATAAAGTCAGCTATCGCACGCCGGACTATATGCTCAGCAATGCCCAGGATTATCGTCCGGGAGAAAAGGGCTACCAACAGCATATCTGGCAGGCGACCCTTGGTCCCTATGCACGGGTCTTTGTCACTAATCCCGATTCGCTGCGTTCAGATGGGCATCGCCCCAGCTATTGGGGTTCCCACGGCCGCCTGCCCCGGACTGCTCAACATGAAAATGTGCTGGTAGCTGTGCATAAAATCGGTCGCTATCAGGGATTGTTGGAGGCCAGGCATTTTGCCTTCACCCATGCCTACTTCCCCCGCTGGGCCTTTGATGAAGTGGTGGAAGTGCCGGTGGACGACGGTAGCGGCTGGGTGTTTGGCTGCAAGGATGATGGTTATGTGGCCCTCTACAGCCACCTGCCCTATCGCTGGCAGGATGAAGGTATAGACGCCGATCAGGAAATCATCGCCTTGGGCCGGGAGAATGTCTGGATTACCCAAATGGGGCGCCGGGCGGTGGATGGCGATTTTGAGGACTTTGTCGCCGCGGTGAGTAATGCACCGCTGGCAGTCGATGATTTACAGGTAAATTATAAAGCCCCAGGCGTGGGCGAGGTTGAATTTGGCTGGGAAGGACCGTTCATGGTGGACGGTCAGGAAGTTTCGCTACGAGATTATCCCCGCTGGGAAAATCCCTACACCCAGGCCGCCTTTGATTCCCGCGAGTTTTTAATCCGGCATAACGGTCTCGAATTACACCTGGATTTTGACCGCAATCTCCGCTACCTGGGTCAGGAGGAGAACTAAATGTCCGCCGGTGGACAGTCCCCCCGGCGGCCCCAGCCTGGGGACAGGCCTTTTCACAAGGTTCCCCTGGCAGAAACTTATGGAGAGCGCCAACGCTTGTTTCTGGACTGGGCCACTGAGCACCCGACTCCGGACGATCTCTATGCCATCTGGGCTGAGATTTGCAAGCTGGCCCGGGGCGCGGCAGCCATTGCCGGGAAGACCTTAGATTTTGCCCTGGAATTTGTGGACGCCCGCCGGGACTGCGCCGATTTTATCGTTGCCGGCTTAATCCGGGCGCTCTACTGCTATGGCCAGAATTTGCCCGGGGAGCAGAGGGAGGCAATTGCCCGCTCGCTCTTGGGCTTCCAATACTGGTTGGATGAGCCCAATCCCAATTTGGGCGCAATGGAGCTCTGGACCGAGAATCACCAGATTCTCATCCACAGCAGCGAGTATCTTGCTGGCCAGCTTTTCCCCGACCAGGTTTTTGCCAACGGCATCACCGGTCGGGAGCGGATGGTCCAGGCCCGGGAGCGGATTTGTAAATGGATTGACTGGCGGGTGCGCACTGGTTTTGCCGAATGGGATTCAATTCCCTACTATCCGGAGGACCTGGCTGCCCTGCTGAATCTGGCGGACTTTGCCCAGGATCAGGAGCTGGCTCGCCAGGCGACAATGTTGGTGGACCTAATCCTGTTTGATGTGGCGGTGGACTCGTTTTATGGCCAGTATGGATCCAGCCACGGCCGGGCCTATGACGAACATATCAAGAGCGCTGCCGGTGATACAATGGTCACCCTCCAGGCCCTGCTCTGGGGAATGGGTAGGTTTCAGACCAATAGCAATATGGGAAGTGTCGCCATGGCAACCAGCAGTTACCAAATGCCTGCTGTGTTGGAAGCAATCGGTCAGGACATGCCTGACGAAATGACGAACCGGGAACGGCATTCCATCGAGGTGGAGGCAGCGGCCGACTGGGATCTGCACTTTGACAGCGATGAAGATATCCGCATTTGGTGGGCAATGGGTGCCTTTACCCATCCCAAAGTGATAAAAAAGACTATGGAGCTGGCCGGCCGTTGGCAATTTTGGCATTATAGCGATTTCCGACCATTTCGCGCCTTGGCCCGGGTCCTGGGAACGCTGGGGCTGCTGGGTTTTGCCAGCCGGGTGTTCGATCCAGATCCCAACGGGGTGTTGATGTCCGAGGTAAACAAACTTACCTTTCGCACCCCCGATTACATGCTCTCCAACGCTCAGGACTGGCGCAAAGGGCAGAAGGGTTATCAGCAGCATATTTGGCAGGCGACCTTGGGTCCTTATGCCGTTGTGTTTGTGACCAATCCCGATTCCCTGGAAGTGGGTGACGCCAACCGGCACCGTCCCAGCTATTGGGCTTCCCACGGGCGTCTGCCCCGGACTGCCCAGTACCGCAATGTTCTGGTGGCTGTGCATAAAATCCCCGCCCGCAAAGGACTGTTGGAAGCACGCCACTATACTTTCACCCATGCCTATTTTCCTCGCTGGGCCTTTGATGAGCTGGTGGAAGTGCCGGCAGCGGGCGGTGGCGGCTGGATTTTTGGTCGCAAGGATGAGGGGTATATTGCTTTCTACAGTCACCTGCCCTATCAGTGGCAGCAGCAGGGGATTGATGCCGACCAGGAGGTTATTGCCCCAGGGAGGGAGAATATTTGGATTACTCACTTGGGACGCCGGGCGGTGGACGGCAATTTCACTGATTTCGTCCACCGGGTGAGTCGCGCCCCATTGACAGTAGATGGTCTGCAGGTGGAGTACGAGGCCCCAGGAGTAGGGTGCATCCACTTTGGCTGGCACGGCCCGTTAACTGTAAACGGCGCTGAGGTTTCGCTGCGGGATTACCCTCGTTGGGACAACCCCTACGCCCAGGTTCCCTTTGATTCCCGGGAGTTCACAATTGAGCACAATGGTTTGCATCTACATTTGAATTTCCCGCGCAGTCTGCGGCAATTCAACTCCCAGGCATAGACAGGCAGTTACTTCCGGCTTTCCGGAAGCAAAAATAATTTATCAGGAGGGGTACTGATGGAAATTCCTGCTTTCATGCTCAAAAAGCTCTACAAGAAAGGTTCGTTGACCAACACCGATGGCGGCGTCAGCTTTATCGTCAAGAACTCAATCTCGCCGGCAACAATAATCGGACTCGATCAATTGCTCATCGATGGCGAAGAGGTTGAAATCGCCAAGGTAAAGCTGATTACCAGCAAGAGTGAAGTAAATGCCGCTGAAATAACCGAGGAGCAGTCCCTGCATGTGAATTGGAATGACGCAATTACTTTGGTGGTGGATGGTCTGACTCTGGCGTCAGGCAGCCACAAATTGGCATTGACAATTAACACCCGGGACGTGGGCCCCCTGACTTTGGAGGTCAGCGACACCCTCGCCGGGTAGCAGAAAATGAACGACACAAAAGCGCTTGTCCTGGAAACGGTCACTGGGCTAGCCCGATTTCTCCATGGCTGCCAGGTAATAACCGGGGATATTGAGGTGGATGTGCCGGATGGGGAAACAATCAGCGTGGATTATCAGTTTCTGCGCCGGGACCCCGGCCCCTATCCCCTGGAAGTGCGCCGCCAGGGCGCCGATATCTGGCTGCGGGCAATTGAATCGGAAGCATGGCATGGTCCCCTGGTGGCCGACAGCTTTGTCCGGGTGTTCCCGGGGCGGGGAATTCGCAACCCCGCCCGGGGGGGCGGCGGCATTACTTTCCGCTACCCTGGCGGCGCAGAAACAGGCCGGGTGATCTTGGAGGCCTATGACCGGGGAGGAATTTGGGACGATTTGCCCAATATGGAGGTATTTATCTACGAACCCCAGGTGGCGGCCACCTTTTACGCCGATGCCTATTCGGCCTGGATTTTTGCCTGGCTTGCATCTCGGGGCGAGAAACAGTACCGGGAGCCGGCGGCCATGGCCCTGGATTTTGTCCAGCGCATTTATCCGGTCTATACGCCGATGATCATGGACGGACTCAACCACAGCGATTTTAAGAATCCGGCCTTTATCGAGGCAGTGGAAGAACTGGCGGTGGATTGGGCCCAGCCGGAGCAGCTGGAGCGCTGGCGAAAGCTTTTCCCAGGGATGGTTAATGATGACGCCTACTCCCCCACCAATGTCCACGCCCTGCGCTATCACTGGAGGGCAGTCCGCCAGTATTACACAGGACTGACCGGAGCCGAACCCCAGCAATATCTGAAACGAGTCTTTGCCGACGCAACTGACGACGGTTTGATTCACGACAATAATACATCGGAGCTTTCCTTTGGCGGCCACACCGACGCCCACGATTTGACCTATCATTTGTATACCTTGGCCTGTCTTGTTCGGGGCTATCAATATCTGCCCCTGCCGGAAGTGCTGGCAACCATTGAACGGGGCGCAAACTTCAGTTTGTCCCTGACAACTTCCGGCGGCGAGGTATCGTATCTCGGCCGTGGCGCCAACAATGTCTATCATCTGGCCTCGGCATTTTACACCTTTGCGTTTATGGCCAAACAGCAGGTAGAGCAGGCGGGACGTTTCCGGCGTGCAGCGACGTTAATCCTCAACTATATACGTGGCTTTCAACAGGAGAGCGGAGAGATTGCCACTGCTCTCAACCGCTACCCCGAGGAGCGGATGGGCTGGAATCACTGTCATACTCCCTACAACGGGCTTACCGCCTATTTGTTGGCACAGGCTTTGCCTCTGTTGACTGAGGAAGGTGAGCAAAGTCTGGTGCTAGAGGGTAAGGCGAAGCTCCTTTACCCCGAGGCGCGATACGCTGCCGTCAGCACGAAAGATTACTATGCGGTATTCTTTGGCGGCAATGCTCTGTCTTACCCCTGGTCGGGTTGTCATAAGACAGGGGTGGCTGGACTTGCTCATCTTGGTGTCCAGGGACGTCCGGGCCAGCTGCCGATACTTGAGCAGTCGCTGCGGGAAGGCGAGTGGTCCACCGGTGACCTACCGGATGTTGTCAGCGCTGATGGCGATACAGCCGTGCCGGCAGGTCTGGGCAGCTTGCAGGAGGAAGCTGACGGCTTCTCCCTGGAACTGGAATACGGCGGCTTTCAGGCGCGGCAAGTTTACCGTCCAGAGGCCAATGGGCTGCTGCTTGAGACAACACTAGTCTGTTTGAATCCTGGGCATTATCAATTGGCTGGACTGCCAACCATTTCGGTTTTGGTTGATTCGGGCTGGCGGCACGAGGTTTCCGACAAGTTGGTTACGTGCTCTGGGCCCAACGGCAATTTGCGTTTAGAGGTGCTGGACGTTTCTGAGCCCGGGGAATGGCAAACCTTTGAAGAATCATCTACAGCCCGGGGGCTGCATTCCAAACTGGCCCGGGTTGTGGACCGGGAGTTTAGCGTCGGAGACACACTCACCTGTCGCGTCAGGATTACGGTGGGAATTTAACTGGCCCTTGCAGGCGCAGGGCAAACATCTGAAATTAAGGGAGAGGATTTGTTTGGCCGAGATGCAAAATAAGCATAGGCTGCCTCTGCTCACCAAACTGATTTACGGTTCGGGAGATATGTTTGGCGGCGGTTCCCTGATGTTAATAGGCTTCTTTTATCTGTTCTTCATGACTGAGGTTGCAGGGTTGAATCCGGGTCTTGCGGGTATGGTTCTGCTTCTGGGCAAGGGCTGGGATGCTGTCAGCGACCCGTTGATGGGTTGGCTCAGTGACCGCACCCGCAGCCGCTTTGGTCGGCGCCGGATTTACTTTCTGGCCGGGATTGCACCGATTTTTATCTGTTTTACACTGCTCTGGATGGTGCCGCCCTTTAGTTCCCAGATTGGCACTTTCCTGTTCTTTTTAACTGCGAATGTATTGTTTAACACTACCCTTACCATGGTAATGATTCCGTACAATGCTTTGGTTCCCGAGCTTACTCCCGATTATGACGAGCGTAGTTCGCTCACCGGTTTCCGACTGGCATTTTCCAATATCGCTTCATTGCTTTCGGCAGCGGTGCCAATGCTGATCGTCGATGCCTTCGCTAGTCCTGCCAATGGTTACCTGGTAATGGCGATGACTTTTGGCCTGCTTTTTGCCCTGCCATTCTTGGGCGTGTTCTTGGTAAGTTTTGAGACCACAAAAGAGGTTTCCAAAAGCCGGTTTAATCTGCTGGGGGATGTCACCCAGGCTCTGTCCAATCGTTCTTTCCGGCGTTTGGTCGGCGTTTACCTGCCCACTTTTCTGGGCGTTGATGTTATCTCTGCGGTTATGGTCTACTACTTAACCTATGTTCTGGGGCGGGGCGAGGGCATGCAGGTGTCTATGGTTCTTGGTCTCTTGCTCTTGTGTCAGACCCTGGCGTTGCCCGTGTATGTAAAGATAGCCCGCACACGGGGCAAGCATGTCTCATACACAACAGGCGCGCTGATTTGGATGATACTACTGCCGGTGCTCTGGTTCTTTACGCCGGAGACTCCATTCGCCGTGGTCTTGGTATTGGCAGCCATGGTGGGGATGGGGACGGCCGGTGCGGGCTTCAGCCCGTGGGCGATGTTCCCGGATGTAATTGATGTGGATGAGTTGGTTACTGGCAAGCGGCGGCAGGGTATTTATTCTGGGGTCATGACTTTCATGCGTAAAATCTCTTCGGCCCTGGCTCTGGCTGTTGTTGGCTGGATGATTGACTGGTCTGGTTACATCGCCAATGATGACACAATTGCCCAACCGGATGGTTTTCTGACCATGGTCCGGTTTTTGGTGGCGGTATTCCCCATCTTCTTGGTGTTGACCGGTCTTTGGTTCTGTCGCCGTTATCCCTTGAATCAACAGCGACACGATAAGTTGCGCAACATCCTGGCAACCCGGCCCGCAGGCACCGCCGACCTCAGCGGCGAAGCCGGTGAGCTGGCCGACTTGCTTTATGGGCCGCTACCTGACGATATTAATAACGAGGTGAGTTAAGTGTCTGTTCTTTTAGGCGTTGTAACCGATGAAGTCTCCCAGGATCCTGTGTACGCGCTGGATTGGGCCCGGAAACATCGCTTAGATTATGTCGATATCCGCGATGTCTGGGAGCTGAATATCGCTGAGCTTAGTGAGCAGCAACTGGCTACATTGGAAAAGCTATTGGTTGATTCGGATTTTAAGGTGAAGACGATTTGCCCCCAGCTGTTTCGGGCGGAACTTGATCCAGAGGCGGTGACCCGGGTCACTGCCAATCCGGATTTAGTTGCCACAGACCCCAGCGAGTATGCCGAGCATTTACGGCTGCTGCTCCATAGTCTGGAATTGGCCGAGCGGCTGGACGCTCCCTATGTGCGCTGCTTCGGGTTCTGGCGGGAAGAAGAGCCTGAGGATGTCTGGGATACACTGGTGAGCGCGTTCCGGTTTGCGGCAGATTTAGCCACCAAGCGGGACAAGATCTTGCTTTTGGAGAACGAGGCAATGACCTATGCCATTTCCGGCAGTGAGGCTGCACAGGTGATAAACGCTGTTGACAGTCCATCCTTTGCTGCAATTTGGGATCCGGCTAATGGATTTTTCCATCCGGAAACTCCTTTCCCTGATGGTTATATCGCCCTCGGTGATCTAATCAAAGTTGTGCACGCCAAGGACGCCGGTGCCCAGGGGTTCACTGTCATTGGCCAGGGGGAGTTGGATTGGGAGGGGCAAATTAAGGCCTTGAAACAGTTTGATTCAGTTTGTGTCTCGGTGGAACCACGTACCGCTCCTGACGACGGCACGCTGGAGCAAGCTTCCGGAGCGATTCTAGACTGGCTGCGGGCTCGGATTTAATGTATAGGAATGACGCCTCGGCAATGGGCCGGGGTGTCATTTATTTGTAAATTTTGTGTATGTGTGTCGGGAGATTCAGAGAGAAAAATGGAGCCACGCAGAGTAATTCTAGGATAATATTCCGACAGCCCGGTTATTAAGGTGATTCTACTTCAAAACAAACCTGTATCTAGGGCGAGTTGTTTCCAATTTTCCTGTTTCAGGAGTATACTGTAAGTGAAACGGATTTCTTTCACAAGCGATGCGGCTTTGATGTGTTGTATTATCCTTTTAAAGTCAGGGGCTGCTGTATTAATACAGCTCTAGCTGCCAAGGAGGTGCTGTGAAATGCTAAAGTGGAACCCGCTGATTAAATTCGTTGTTTTACTGTTATTTTGGCTTGTTATTTCCGGGGAGTTGGACTGGCAGCATGTTGTAGCCGGTTGCGGCGCCGCCCTTTTAGTCATGCTTTTTTGGCGGCGCAAAGGGGAGAATGAGGAACTGTTTGGGATTAATGCGGTGTTTTATGCGCTGGCCCTCGCCCTGGTGATGCTGGTGGATATTTGCCGGGCTGCGTGGCATGTGGCAATTATCATTCTCACTCGTCGACCGATACAGCCGCAGTTTGTGCATTTGGATACACCGCTGCGTTCCCGCTTGGCCCGGGTTTTACTGGCCAATTGTATCACCCTTACCCCCGGCACGCTGTCGGTGTCCCTGGAGGGAAATACGCTGCTGGTGCATGCGCTAACTGATGAGCATGCCCAATCCCTGAACGGAGGCCGGGTACAAAGAATCTTGATGAAGATGGAGGGATGACAGATGGCCGATTGGACAACCATGATAATAACTTTAATTACTGGTTTATTGATCTTTCTTTCATTGGCCCGGACGTTGTCCTCGCCAGGGGTAACCGATAAATTGGTGGCGGTAAACATCATCACCACCAAGACGATTATACTGATTGTCTTGCTCAGTGAACTGTTTGAGAGTTGGTTTTATCTTGACGTTGCGCTTGTTTATGCCCTTTGCAGCTATGCGGCAACTGTAGCCGTGCTTAAGGGGCAGGTCCGGCAGCGGCTGGATTAAGGGGGAGATTGAAATGGATTGGCTGTATGTAATTTTGCTGGCAATCGGCTGTTTCTACTTATTTACAGCGACAATTGGTTTGTTTATGCTTCCTGATGTATTTACCCGCCTCCATGCCACGACAAAATGTGACACCATGGGCGCTGGCTGCATTCTGGCCGCAGTAGCGGTTAAGTCGGGAAATTGGTTCGTTGCCGGCAAACTGGCTTTGATTTTTGTGTTTATATTACTAGTCAGCCCGACTGCTTCACATATGATTGCCTGGGTGGCAAAAGAGCAGCTACCCAAAAAAGCCTCTGAAAAGGAGGCGGGGTAATGGACAACTTGTTCTTGTTTATGTTTCTTACCTTTCTGTTGGTTGCATCAATTTCGGTTTGCCTGATTCGCAAGGTTCTACACGCTGTGATTGTATTTGGCATATACAGTTTGGTAATGTCCATCGTTTGGTTGCAATTGGGTTCGCCCGATCTGGCTATTACCGAAGCCGCCGCCGGTATCGGAATGAGCATTATAATGGTGGCGGTTGTCACCAAACTGGGGAGGGAGTGCCAGTGAGAAAGGTTTTGGCGCTATTGGTGGTTCTGCCATGTTTGGCCGCCCTGGTATTGTTGGCGGCGGAATTGCCCGCCTTCGCCAGTCCCGACAATCCGGCCAATAACGAGGTCATCGCCCGTTATATAGAACAAGGAGTGGAAGAAACCGGCGCCATAAACGTTGTTGCCGAAATTCTAGTGGATTACCGGGCTTACGACACTTTAATTGAGACCACGGTGCTGTTTACGGCCCTAATCGCCGTGCTGTTGGCCCTGAAAGGGGAGAAAAAAGAACATGCCTGATTTAATTCTAAGGGAAGTTACCGCCCTATTGCTGCCGTTGATTCAGATGTACGGGATTTATGTAATTCTTCATGGCCACATCTCCCCTGGCGGTGGTTTCGCTGGTGGGATGATACTCGGTGTAAGTATGGTATTGTATTTGTTGGTCTTTGGCTTGGACAGCTGTTTACGCAAAGTTCCCCATCGAATGTCTTCTTTCTTGGAGAGCGCCGGGACGCTTTGGTACGGTGCGATTGGTCTGGTGGGTGTAATGCGCGGGACCAGTTTTCTGATGAATAAAGGCGCCGGCATCCCGTTGGGCACGCCCGGACGCCTGTTCAGCAGCGGTTTAATCATTATTATTACAATTGGTGTTGGCATCAAAGTGGCATCGACAATGCTCAGCCTGTTTTATACTTTGATTGAGGAGGACTAGCAGTGGCAGTTAAACTTCTTCAAAACTATCCTTATCTGATTTCAACCTTAATCTTCGCTGTCGGCTGCTATACGGTTTTGACCCACACCAATTTGATGCGCAAGGTAATTGGCATCAATGTGATGGAAAGCGCAGTTTTTTTGTTCTTTATCGCTGCCGGCAATGTCCAGGCGGGTCGCCCGCCGATTATAGATCTGAATAACCCGGATGTTATTTATGTGAACCCACTGCCCTCAGCCCTGATTCTCACCGGGATTGTGGTCAGTATCTCCGTAACTGCATTGGCTCTCGCCTTTGTGGTAAAAATTCATCGCCAGTACGGAACGATTGATGCCGATGAGATAGCGGCTATCAGGAGTCAGCAAGATGCTTAGCGCCAACTTTCCTGTGCTGGGTATAGTTGCTCTGTTGATGACCGCATATCTTCTGCCCCTGGTGGCCATGCGGAGGATGCGTTTAGGTCAGGGGCTGGCAGGCCTTATTCTGGCGTTGTCCGCAGTTTACAGCGCGTTATTGTTCTACGATGTATTGGACTCGGGCCCGGTTTATTATGCCATGGGCGGGTGGGAAGCGCCTTGGGGAATTGAGCTCGCCATCACACCGCTTTCGGCATTTGTCATGACAGTGGCAACAGGTCTGACAGCGTTGGTTGCCCTCTCCCTGCCCCAGGAGCTGGTGGATTGGTCCAAGCGGAAAGCGGGTTGGTATATTACTTTACTCTTGCTGTTGACCGCAGCGCTTCTGGGGATAACCATGGCCAATGATTTGTTTAACCTCTACGTGTTTACCGAGGTGAGTACGCTTGCTGCCTGTGCTCTGGTTTCAGCAAAAAAAGACCGCAACGCCACCGATGCGGCATTCAAGTACCTGATGTTGGGGGCAATCGGTTCCGGATTTATATTATTTGCGATTGGTATTACTTATGTTATCACTGGCCATCTAAATATGGGGTTTGCAGCAGCGGTTTTTGCTGCCAGCGATCTCCATCCGATTATTCCCTGGGTAATGAGCGCTTTTTATCTAGTAGGGTTTGGGGTAAAGGCAGGCTTGTTTCCCTTGCATGTCTGGTTGCCTGACGCCCACTCTTCGGCGCCGACCACAGCCAGCGCATTGCTTTCCGGTGTAGTGGTCAAAGTCTTCGCCGTGGCAATGGCCCGGGTGTTTTTTGGATTGTTTGGCAGCGCTGCCCTGGAAACGATGGGCATCGCAGGAATGGTGCGGCTGATGGCCGCCGCCAGTATTTTGGCCGGTTCGGCCTTTGCTGTGGTCCAGACCGATATTAAACGGTTGCTAGCCTACTCGACCGTCGCCCAAGTTGGCTATATCTTTCTGGGCTTCGGCGTTGGCGGTGTTGTCGGTGTCGCCGCTGCCCTTTACCATGTGCTGGCCCATGGCTTGATGAAATCGATATTGTTCTTGACCGCCGGTAAGGTCATTGCCATCAACGGAACACGAGAAATCAGCGGCTTTGAAGGGATGGGACCAAAACTGCCGCTGCCCATGGGCGCATTCTCCCTAGCTGCGCTGTCTATGATTGGGTTGCCGCTTCTGGCGGGGTTTGCTACCAAGTGGTACTTGTTTAATGCTGGTCTGTCAGCGCAGATTTATTGGCTGCCAGTGTTGATAATCATCAGCGGCCTGCTAAATGCAGCCTATTTCCTGCCGATTGTCTGGAAAATTTGGTTTGGGGTTTCGGAAGCGGAAGCTACCGACCGGCGAGTTCCCGGGCTGCTGGTATTGGTTGCCGTCCTGGCAGTAATCGGATTGGTGCCGGGGGCAGTGCTGGACCTGCTGGAACAGGCCGCCGGCTGGTTAATTTCCTGATTAGGGGGCGTCCAAATGAATGTTCTTATCACCTTAATTATCCTCTTGCCGATAGCCGGGGCAGCGGCAATATGGCTCCCTGGGTTGCGATCCCGGCCGGTTGTTGCCCCAATTCTGGCAGCCGGCGGTGTTGCGCTTGCAGTCTGGTTTGTCGGCCGGACGCCGGAGGTTGCTCCGGTTGTAACCTGGTGGCAAGTGGTTCCCGGATTACCCCTGGCATTCCGGGTCGATCACGCCGGTTGGCTGTTTGCCTTGTTGGCGGCTGCCCTCTGGGTGCCGGCAACTGCCTATGCCAACAGTTACAGCGCCCATCATCCCCATAAGCGTCGGCGGTTTTTCACCTTTTATACATTGTCCCTGACCGCCACCATGGGGATTGCCCTGGCTGCAAACTTTTTCACCCTGTATCTGTTCTATGAACTTTTGACGTTTGTCACCTGGCCGCTGGTAATTCACAACGAAACGCCGGCGGCGAAACGGGCTGGTAAACTATATTTGATCTATAGTCTGGCCGGCGCCGCCTTGGTTTTGGCGGCAATGGTTGTAACCTGGGCCACCGCGGGTACATTGGATTTTGCCGTCGGTGGTGTGATTGGCTCCGAAATATCCATTAGAAGTATCCGCTTGCTAGTGGTCTTGTTGGTGGCGGGTTTTGGTGTCAAGGCGGCAGTTATGCCTCTGCATACGTGGTTGCCGACGGCGATGGCAGCGCCGACTCCGGTCAGTGCGCTCTTGCATGCCGTGGCAGTGGTTAATGCCGGCTGCTTTGGGCTGGTGCGAACTTTTTACAGCCTGGTTGGGACTTCTGCTTTGGAGCGGGCAGCTTTGGCAGATTACCTGATTCCAGTAGCGGCAGTGACGATTATTCTGGGTTCAGTGATTGCCCTGCGCCAGGACCACTTGAAACGGCGTTTGGCATATTCTACTGTAAGTCAGCTGGGCTATATTACCTTGGGTGTGATTTCCGGCCACGCCGGCCTCTTGCTTGGCAGTTTAGTGCACTTTGTAAATCACGCGCTGATGAAGATTACCCTGTTCTTCTGTGCCGGAGCGATTATCAGCGAGACGGGAGTGGAGAATATCTCCGAAATGGATGGAATGGGCAGGCGGATGCCGATGGTGATGGGGGCATTCACGTTGGCTGCACTTGGATTGGTGGGTGTTATTCCCATCAACGGCTTTCAGAGTAAGTGGTCGTTATTTCAAGGCGCGCTGGCGGCAGAACGTCCGGAGATTATTGTCATCCTTTTAATCAGTGCTATGCTCAACGCCTTCTATTTCTTCCCGATAATCGGCGCCGCTTTTTTCCGCGGCACCGGTCGTTGGCAGCAGGAGCGAGTCAGTAGCGGCTTGGTGTGGCCACCGCTTTTGACCGCTATTCTCTGCGTGATATTTGGGCTGTTACCGGCCCTGCTTTACCCGTATCTGTCGGAAACCGTGCAAGTCTTAATGAATTGAGGGAGGGGGGCGCAAAATGTGGTTACTGGTTTTGACACCGCTGTTGGCGGGCAGCCTTTGCCTTGCCAGCACTAACTTACGGCGTCAGGTGACTCTGTCGGTTGCTGCCTGTCTGTTGGCGGCTGGCGGCCTCGTTGCCATGTGGCAGGGTTGGCTCTCCGGCGCCGGCAGCGAACTGGTTCTGCCGGGGATAACGCTTTCGTTGTCAACCGGGGGAATCGGCTTGGTTCTGGCTGGATTTGCGCTAATCCTTTGGGTTGCGTCGCTGTTATTCAGCCTTAGTTGGTTTAAACCCCACCAGGATATGCGGCGCTATATGCTGCTATTGGGAGCCACCTGCACCGGGATTCTGATTACTTTCCTGGGTGGGGATTTTCTGACGCTGTTTTTGGGGTTTGAGTTGATGTCCCTGGCCTCCTGGGGACTGGTTGTTCATTCCCAAAGTGATGAGGCCTATCGGGCCGGCGGACTGTATCTCTACCTGGGCGTGGCTGGTGGAATGTTGCTCCTTACCGGATTGAGTGTGCTTTACTTCTATACCGGCAGCTTTGCCTTTGATGCTGTAATGCCCGAGGGGGCGCCCCTGGACCTGGTGGCAATGTTGATGATAACTGGGTTTGGCATCAAAGCAGGAATGATTCCCGTGCATATTTGGCTGCCGGAGGCGCATCCCGCAGCTCCGGTTCCGGCAAGCGCACTGCTTTCCGGGATATTAATCAAGACCGGCGCCTACGGGATTTTACGGACCATGGGAGTGGCTGCGAGTGTTCCTGAAACCTTGCAGGTTCTGGGATTGACCGTCCTTTTGGTCGGTATCCTGACCATGAGCTTCGGCGTTGTCATGGCGCTGCTGCAGCATGAGGCCAAGCGCATGCTGGCCTTTCACAGCATCAGCCAGATGGGTTATGTTATCACCGGCCTTGGCGCCGCGGCATTCCTTGCCGGCGCCGGGGGCGAGAGCCTGGTTGGCGCCGTTTACCACATGCTCAATCATTCGGTGTTTAAAGCGCTATTGTTCTTGGTAGCAGGCTCTGTGTACCTCTATACAAGCCGCCTTAATCTCTATAAACTGGGCGGAATGTACCGGCTGCTGCCTTTTACCTTCGGTCTGGCGTTGGTTGCGGCCATGGGCATCACCGGGTTTCCGGGGCTCAACGGCTTCGCCAGCAAAACGATGCTCCATCATGGGCTGCTGACAGTGGTCGATACGATGCCGGCCCTGGCCTGGACGGAAAAGGTCTTCGTGGTGGTTAGCGCAGGCACAGTATGTTCGTTCATCAAGTTTATCTGGTTTATTTTCGCTGGCAAACAGGCAGAAGATGTGAGCACAGACCAAAAGACTGAAACCTGGCCGATGCTGGTGGGGATGGTGCTCTTGGCGATCGCGGTTATTGGGCTTGGCGCTTTTCCATACCAGGTGGCGGATAACCTGTTAGCCCCGGCCCTGGCGGAGTTGACGGTGTATGGGATAGAACATTTCCACGCCCATATCTATTCCTGGCACAGCTTAATGGATATTGCCATTGCCTTTGGCCTCGGCGCCGTAATTTTCTGGGCCGGCTGTCGCTGGCATCTGTTCCACCTTTCGCCGCCTTCTTGGTTTAGCTTCCGCTATTGGGGAGGAATTCTGGCCCATGGCGCCGATGACAGCATCAGCTCAACGGAACAGAGTTGGGGCAGAATCTGCGCCAGCACATCGCAACGGTTGCTGAATCTTGAGCGCAAGGGAGAGCAATTACTGCAAAACATGGACTGTCGGCCCCGTTCCCGATTTGAGCAGGCATTGAGTGTAATCAACCTCAATTTCGATACATTGCTGGTAATGGCTGTCTTGAGTTTGGTGCTGCTCCTTTACTTCCCGTTGAACGCCATGTTCATTTCCTGATGATGTCTCATTAAAGACCGGGTCTGTTTCCCGGTCTTTGTTCTGCTATAATGGTGGCAGGATATGACAGGAGGGAGCAGTATGAAGATAGTGATCGTCGGCGGAGTGGCCGGAGGGGCCAGTGCGGCTACCCGGCTGCGCCGGTTAAACGAGCAGGCTGAGATAATAATGATTGAGCGAGGCGCACATATCTCGTATGCCAATTGCGGTCTTCCCTATTACATTGGTGGCGCAATCAGAGAGCAGGAGCGTCTGACAGTCCAGTCTCCGGAGGGACTGGCTGCCAGGTTCAATATCGATGTGCGGGTAAACAACGAAGTGACTGCCATTGACCCAGCTGCCAAAGAGGTAGTGGTAAAGGATCTTATCAGTGGTGAGCAATACAGCGAAGCTTACGATAAGCTGATCCTCTCGCCGGGGGCAGAACCGCTCCGCCCGCCAATCTCCGGCATTGACTCGCCAGGGATTTATACCCTGCGGACTATCCCCGATACCCTGGCCATCAAGCAGTTTATCGAGGAGCGAGATGCGCGTAAGACAATTGTGGTGGGCGGTGGATTTATCGGCCTGGAAATGGCTGAGAATCTCCGGGAGCGTGGATTAGAGGTGGTTGTGGTGGAAGCCGCTGACCAGGTGATGGCGCCCCTGGACCCGGAAATGGCAGCGATGGTGCACGACCTGCTACGGGATAAAGGTATTGATTTGCGCCTGGCAGACGGGGTGCGGGAGTTCTCCGCCGGAGAAGATGGACTGAATGTTACACTCCAGAGTGGTGTAAGTTTAAGCGCGGATTTGGTGCTATTGGCGATTGGTGTCCGACCCGACAGCAAGCTGGCAAAGAATGCCGGACTGGAATTAGGTGACGGTGGCGCAATCAAAGTCAACGCGCATCTGCAAACTTCTAGCCCGGATATCTATGCTGTTGGCGACGCTATCGAGGTAACTGATTTTGTCAGTGGCAACCCGACCCGAATTCCCTTGGCCGGTCCTGCCAATAAGCAGGGGCGAATTGCCGCCAACCACATCTGCGGTATCGCCGACACATACAAAGCCACCCAAGGCACAGCGATTGTCAAGCTGTTTGCGATGACGATTGCTGCCACCGGCAATAACGAAAAGCAATTGCAGCGGGAAGGAATTGCGTACGAAAAATCTTATACCCACTCTGGTTCCCATGCCGGATACTATCCCGGCGCCACGCCGCTGTCTGCGAAACTGTTGTTTGCCCCGGATGACGGCAAGATTCTTGGGTCCCAGATTGTCGGCTATCAGGGGACAGACAAGCGAATCGACGTCCTTGCCACGGCTCTGCGGGCCGGCCTCACGGTTTATGACCTTGAGGAATTGGAATTGGCGTATGCACCGCCCTTTTCCTCTGCCAAAGATCCGGTGAACATGGCTGGTTATGTGGCCGCCAACATGCTCAACGGTCACCACCCGGTAATCCACTGGCATGAACTGGACGATTTGGACCAGGAACAGGTTTTGCTCCTGGACGTTCGCAGCAGGGAAGAGCATCAGCTGGGGGCGCTGCCCAACTCGGTTTTAGTTCCACTGGACCAGTTGCGGAGCCACCTGCACGAACTCCCCCGGGACCGGGAAATCATTGTCTACTGTCAGATTGGTCAACGGGGATATCTGGCAGCGCGCATGCTGGCACAAGCAGGATTTAAAGTGCGAAACTTGAGTGGTGGTTATGTCACGTACCGCTACGGAATATCTGAGTGAAATAAACCCCAGGCGTTTTCACAGCATGGGGTCTGCTGTTCGGGGAATGATTTCAACATCAGCTTCCGAGATATCATTGACCACAGTCAAGAGGTAGCCCCAATATTCTGTAAGCTGGCGGAACAAAACGATATGTCGTTTTTTCACTCATACACTTCCCTTGTTCTAGCTTGTTACAGATCTGAATCCGCTTCTCCTGACAAGATAATCTAGGCAGGATTTGTTTAGTTTATGTAGAATCTCACCCATAGAAGGGTGAAGTAAGGGAGTTCACCCTGGAAAGGGTGATAAACTTGCAGCGGATTACAGTACTCACAGCTGATGTAATTGCATCCCGCTCGGCCCAGCAGGCCGTTGGCGCGCTGTCTACGGCTGTGACAGAAATTGTCCATACTGACTTAGTGGTGCCGTTTACTCTGTCCCGGGGCGATGAAATCCAGGGTGTGCTCCGGGGGTGGTTGACGGCTCCAGAAATAATCCGTATCTTGCGGTGGCGATGCCGGCCGCTGGACCTGCGTATCGGTATTGGACTGGGCACATTTATAGGTGAGCTCGGCAATAACCCCTGGGCGCTTACGGGTACCGCTTTTTTCCGGGCACGGGAGGCCCTGGACAGGTTGAACGGCCAGCGTCGACCTGGTACTACCCTGGTAAGCGGAGGACCGGGGGAGTATGATGAATTGGTGAACGCTCATATGCATCTAATTGATACTATTCAGGGCGCCTGGACTGATGGGCAATGGCAGGCGGTTATGAGTTATGAAGCGGTGGGGACATATGCGGCAGCGGGCCGGGAGTTGGGCGTTGCCGCACAAAATGTTCAAAAGCGTTGTAAGGCGGCCCGCTGGCCGGAGATTCGCCAAGCAGAGCAAGCGCTTGGCGCCGCCGGTCGCCTGTTAATGACAATTTTGGGCTAAGCAAATGGGATAAGGGAGAGGGTGTAATGACTATGTTTTGGTTATTGTTGCTTGCCCATGTTCTGGCAGATTTTGTGTTTCAGAACGAAGCGATGGTTGCCGCCAAAAGCAGGCGGGACTGGCGTGGCTATGACAGCCATGCCTTGGCAGTGTTTCTGTGCGCTGCGGTTTTAATGCATTTTTACGGCTGGTTTATCGCGATTTCTGCTGCCCTGCTGGTTACTGTTGGCCATCTGCTCTTGGATTTATTGAAGAACGCCGCTTATGACCTCTATACCCGCTTTGTAGGCGGTAAGAGTAGGCGGGGCGTGATGGGATTTCTGTTGGACCAGCTGCTGCACGTATGGATACTGTTCTGGGTCACAAACCTTTGGGCACAGCCCCCCAGTGCCGCTGTGGTCTCGTTTTGGCGTAGAGTGGCGCCAATTCCAATAGACTTTTTCGCCGGCATTGAAATTTGGGCTGCTCTGCTTGCAGGTTACGTGCTTACTGCCTTTGGCGGCGCGGTTTTAATCCGCATGGCTTTGGACGGAATTTTTGGCCCCGAAACAGCGGCTCGGGGCGGCAGCCCGGCCGGTAAATACATAGGGATCTTGGAGCGGTTGCTGATTCTGACTTTGGTGTTGTCTGATTCCCTGGCGGGAGTGGGGTTTGTTTTCACAGCCAAATCGATTGCCCGTTACAACGAGATTGCCGAACGGCGGGAATTTGCCGAGTATTATCTAATTGGCACGTTGCTCAGTTTGTTTGTGGCTTTGGTAGTCGGTTTAGGTTTGCGAATGTTGTTATAGAATTGATAAGATACTCCTGAAAGGAGCGATTATTGTGCTTGGCTGGTTGTGCCGTAACGGACTAATTTGGGCTGGAAATGTTCTGCGCGCTCAGTGCAAGGGCCCTGAATGGATTCATATGGTTTTGGAAGGTGATTATCCCGATTTGCGCTCACCCCGGCCCGCCTTTTGGCAGCGCCGGTTTACGAGCCCGCAGTTGAGCCTGCAGGAACTGGCGGAACGATTCAATGTTATCGGGCTCGATAGCAGGACCAAAGGAGTGGTTTTGCACCTGCGCCCTTTGTCGATGCCTTTTGCACGCCTACAGGTCCTACGGGAACTGATTGCCACTTTGCAAAAGCGGGGCAAACGGGTTGTAGTATGGTCAACTGGCTACGATACTGCCAATTACTATGTTGCTGCGGCTGCAGATGAAATCCTCCTGCAGGAGGGCGGCCGGGTGGCGCCCCTGGGCTTGCGGTATGAGCAGCTGTTCCTGGCCAATTCCCTTGCCGCTTGCGGCCTCAAACTGGACGCCATCCAGATCAGCCCCTATAAATCTGCTGCCGATCGCCTGACCCGGACCAATATGTCTAAGGAAGCGCGGGAAATGCAGAACTGGCTGCTGGATGCCCAATATCAGGAGCTGGTTAAGGCAATATCTGATGGCCGGGGAATGGATGAGGCAGCGGCGCAGGAATTAGTCGATTCTACTCCCCTCACCGACACTAAAGCAATTGAGCTGGGTGCGGTGGATAATATTATCAGTGAAGAGGCATTGCCCGAGTATCTGGGCAGACTCAACTCCTGGCGGCGGGCGCGGAAAGTGTTGAGGCGTCTGCCCGCGCCTAGGCAACATGCTTACTTTGCTGTGATTAGGGTGCAGGGGACAATTGTCGACGGCAAATCCCAGCGCCCCCGGTTTGCGCCACCGCTGCCCCTGCCCTTTATGTTTGGCCCCCGGGCAGGGGACCGGACTGTTGTCACGCTGGCCAGGCGGGCATTGAAAGACAAAAAGGTGAAGGGCGTTTTGCTCTATATCGATTCCGGCGGTGGCTCGGCCACCGCTTCTGAGGCAATGAGTGCCGCTCTGGACAAACTGGCAGTTGAAAAGCCGGTGGTGGCGATGATGGGCTCGGTGGCGGCTTCCGGCGGCTACTACGTGGCCACGCCTGCCCACTGGATAATAGCCCGGCCGGGGACAATTACCGGCTCCATTGGCGTGCTCACCGGCAAGCTGATTACCGCCGGCCTACTGGAAAAGCTGCTTATAAATAAGGAGACCCTCTCCCGGGGCGAAAACAGCGGCCTGGAGGGACCTGACCGGCCATTTACGCCAGATGAGCGGGCAAAGGTGCGGGAGTTTATCGAAAACACTTATGAACTCTTTATCCGCCGGGTGGCCCGGGCCCGTAAAATGGACACGATTGCTGTGGACCTGGTAGGTGGCGGCCGGGTCTGGACCGGGAGTCAGGCGCTTGAGCACGGTCTGGTAGATGAACTGGGCGGACTGCCCGAGGCCCAGGCAAAACTGCGTGAACTGGCAGGTATCGACCATGATATTGCCCTGCGGGAGTTGGAACCTTCTGCAAAGGACTTGCCGCTGCTTGGAGAGCCTTTAGCCGCACTCAGCTATGCTCGGGATAGTCTTAACCTGTTGGGACCGGGGAAGGTGCTGGCCGCCAGCGCCTTAATCTGGCAGGACTATATTCGATAGCTAATGGTGGGGAGCCAATCTTTGGCGGATATAAGTATTCACTAGAAAGGGGGGATTGACGCTGACTGATTTTATGCTGTCGCATGCTATTTTTGTTGTCCTAAATCTACTTTTGTTCATTCTAATTCCGGTGCTGGCGATTTGGGGAATTTATAAATTAGTGCAGTACTTCCGTGCTCATAACCAACGCCAGCAAGAGATTTATAATACTTTGCAGGAAATTAAACGGGCCCTGGATAAGTAAGCAAAATATCCCGGGAATAAAAAATCCGAGACCAAATGGTCTCGGATTTTGCTTAATAAGCCCGGGCGAAGACGGCCACTTCTTTGGCTTCGTGGCCACAATGAACGCATTTTGCCGCCTGGGGGGCAAGTTTTTTTGCCGCCTCTTGGTCCAGGGGGATGTTGCGGATGGTGGCGGCCATTCGATCCTTGGCGGCCAGTTCGCATTCGAGACTGCCGCACCACCAGCTGTAGACAAAGCCGCGTTTTTCGGTGATGATTGCTTCCATTTCGTCCATGGTGCCAGCGGTGTGGGTGTTTTGCTGACGGAACTGTTTGGCCGCTTCAAACATGTCCTGCTGAATCTGGGGCAGGAGCTTGGTCAAAGTCTCTTCCAGCAGATCCATGGCAACGAAAAGTTTTTCGCCGGTGTCTCTTCTAACCAGCACCACTTGGTTGTTCTCGATATCCCGGGGGCCAATCTCCAGGCGCAGGGGCACGCCCCGCATCTCCCAGTCGTTATACTTGAAGCCGGGTGAATGTTCTTCCCGATCATCGAGGTGGACACGGATGCCAGCGCTGCGCAGCTGTGCCTTCAGTTCATCAGCTTTATCGAGGACCAGCTCCCGTTTTTTCTTGGGTGCAATCGGTACAATCACCAATTGAATGGGCGCGATCTTGGGGGGGATTTTCAGGCCGCGGTCGTCGCCGTGGACCATGATCAGGGCGCCCATCAGACGGGTGGATACACCCCAGGAGGTCTGGTACACATGCTTCAACTGGCTGTCTTCATCCAGGAAGGTGATGTCAAAAACCTTGGCAAAGTGTTGACCCAAATGATGGCTGGTGCCAGCCTGCAGGGCTTTGCCGTCCAGCATAAGCGCTTCGATGCTGTAGGTGTCCTCGGCGCCGGCGAATTTTTCCCGTTCGCTTTTCCGGCCCATAATTACTGGAACTGCCATGTCCGCTTCCACAAAGTCCCGGTAGACGTCGAGCATCTTCATGACCTCTTCTTGGGCGTCTGCATGGGTGCGGTGGGCGGTGTGCCCCTCTTGCCAGAGGAATTCAGCTGTGCGCAGGAAGGGGCGAGTAACCTTTTCCCAGCGCACGACATTGGCCCATTGGTTAATCAGCACCGGCAGATCCCGGTAGGAGCGGATCCACTTGGCGTACATCGAACAGATGATGGCCTCGGAAGTGGGGCGCACAACCAGCCGCTCCTGAAGTTTTTCGTGACCGCCATGGGTAACCCAGGCTACTTCGGGGGCGAAGCCCTCCACATGGTCAGCTTCCTTTTGCAGCAATGATTCGGGGATGAAGATTGGGAAGTAGGCGTTCTGATGGCCTGTTTCTTTGATGCGGCGATCTAGCCCCGATTGCATGTTTTCCCAGATGCCGTAACCGTAGGGGCGGATAACCATGCAGCCTCGGACCGGTGAATAATCCGCCAGCTCCGCTTTGCGGATTACATTGACATACCATTGTGACGCGTCTTCTTCGCGACTGGTAATCTCCTTGACAAAGTCTTTGCTTTCGTTATTACTCATTGCGCTCACTCCTTAAATATGTGGATACAAAAACAGCAGCCATCCGATAAGGACGAAGGCTGCTTCGCGGTACCACCTTAATTCGCTTCCCTGACGGGAAACCTCATTGTCGCTGTAACGGGCGGACCCGGTCGACTCGTCGCCGACGGCTCAGAGGTGGGTGACTGACGGGACAGAGAAGCTTGCAGCAACCGCTTCCTCTCTGGACTGTCCTTAGCCTGTCGTGGCCTCTTCACTGCCACTGACTTATGTATTGAAAGACTACCATAATTTCGGTATTGAAGTCAAGAATCTCTCTCTAGCCCTTCGTTTAAAGTTATACCGTTTATAAGTATAGTGTTATACTGGACAGGTAATGCAGACAATTGATTTGGCCTGGGAGGTAATGAAATGGACAAGTATAAACTGCTGGCGGCTTTGCTGGTTCTGAGTCTGCTTTTAAACATCTATAGCTTGATGCAGATTGGCCGCCTAGAAGATCAACTAATCAATGTTGTTATGAATTCAGCTTCGAATGTTTCAAATGATGTAAACAGATTGCATACCGCCATCCAGGGTGTTTAGGGGACTGTGTATCAACTGCAGCGGGAACAGGAATGGATTTTGGAACGGGAGGTTACTGCCGCTGAGGAAGCTACCAGCCCCGATGATATTAGATTGCAGATTGACTTTTCCCTGCGGTAAGTAGCGCCGGATGCGGATGTCAGGGTTTACTATAAACCTGAGTTCGCTGAACATTGGGAGGTTGTTACTGCTGATGGACTGGGCGCCAATTCGTTTCGGGCCCCTTTAGAAGTAAACTCTAAAGATAATTTCGTGTATAAAATCGCCCTCGATGATCAGGTTTCCGAGGCCGCGTATATTCCCGGCCGCCTCTATAAACCGCAGCCGGTGATGATAAACGGCTGGTCTGCAACTGGCAGCAGTATTCAGGATGTGGAATTTTATTTCCACCAGGAGCAACCCCGCTTTGAGTTTTTTAAGGTTGAGGAAATAAAGCTACGTGTTTACAAGGATAGTCGGTTCACTGAGACAGTGCCGCTTCGGGCTCATCAAGGGTTCGATCCTGGTTATGACGAGCATATCCAGGAGTGGGCTGCCGAGGTTAACGGCCTGGAGCATGGAACCTACGAGGTGTATCTGGAAGTGATATATCGTGACGGCACGGAAGAGACTTTCAAAGTCTGGCCGGATATAGATGAAAAAGCACGTCATTATTACCGCTAAATCTCTGGATTTCCTGAGATTTTTTCTTGCATGCAAACTATTATTGCCCCCGGTTCAGAACGCCTGCACATCTGACACATTCCACTGGGCTTTGGTTCCTGAATCGATGCAGCAGAATGAAAAGCCATTACTCAAGCCCCCGGTGATGGAGCAAGAGTCCAAGCCGCCGCCCCCACGACCAAAGATGGAGATTGTCAAGGGCAAGCTCACTCTACCCTCACAGGAAATGGGTTTAAACTTGCTCAAGGAAAATACAGCCAGGAGTGGATAGATGATTTATGCCTGTTGGCCAGAATCGTTTATGCAGAAGCCGGTGCTGAGCCCTATGAGGGGCAAGTGGCGGTGGCATCGGTTGTTCTCAACCGGCTTGCCAGCGAGGAGTTTCCTGATACAATCTACGATATCATCTATCAACCGCTGCAGTTTGAGCCTGTAGACAATGGGGCGATAGACAAGATTCCCAATAACCTAGCTTACAAAGCAGCCATGGAAGCGTTGTCTGGGAAAGATCCTACGGACGGCTCTCTATATTTCTGGAACCCCTATAAGGTTTCCAAAACCAATTGGGTTTGGAAACGTGAGATAATAAAACAAATTGGCAATCATGTGTTTGCCAGATAACCAACACAGAAATCTTCGTAGTTTCGAAGATTTCTGTTGTTTCCTGGACGTTATTTTAACACCTAGGAACTACCGTTAGGGTGTTTCTGAGAATTAATGGTATAGTTAGAGTATGTTCTATGGGTGGGGCAGAAAGGTGGAGGTATATATATGAACATGTCGATTCGTTCAGAACACATTGGAGACTATAACCAGGTGGCGGAAGTAATTTTTGATGCCTTTGCCCGGGAAAATTATACCTGTGAGGCTATTTTGGTGGATGTGCATCGCCGGGGACGAAATTTCGATCCAAATTTATCGTTGGTTGCGGAGTTAGACGGCCGGATTGTCGGTCATTGCTTGTTTTACCCACACCAAATTGTTGTCGGGGGTGAGCAGCTTACAGGGGTGGCTCTGGCGCCAATTGCCGTTGCGCCCAAGTTCCAAGGTCGTGGTATCGGCGGCATGCTAATCGAAGAAGGGCATCGACGTGCCCGGGAGAAGGGCCATAAATTTGCTTTCCTATTGGGGCACCCCGAATATTACCCCCGGTTCGGTTATAAGCCGGGTATGTTTGGTGAGTGTGCCATCGAAGTAGACTGCAGCCAGTATGAACTTGATCCGGATTTGAAAGACAACCTGGTGTTTTTAGGAGCATCAGATATACTTACTTCGTTATGGCAGTATAGCCATGCGGGTGCGGATTTGGCGATTGTTCCCGGCAATCAGCTCCAGGAGTGGAAACCAAATGCCGCCGGTGTGGACGCCCGGGTGTTTGGTGGTGACAATAAATGTGCGGGTTATTTACGCTTTGTGAAGAAGACAGGGGAAATCAAAGAGTTTGCGGCCCGAGGGAAGTTTGCTTCTGAACATATGCTGGCCTGGTGGGCGAACCAGTATGGTACTACTTGTCGGGTACCTGTGCATCCCGATAGTCGCTGCGGCCGCGAGATGCTCTCTGGTAAGCCGGTGCTCCACCGCTGGGGAGCGGCGATGATTAAGATTTTGGATAACAGTTGTCAGGAAATTGTTCACTATTGCCAATGCATGGACGCGGGTAACGGCAAACCCGGCCTGATGAATTGGCCGGCATTTTACGATGTTACCGAGGAAGCCTGAAGATAAATAAATATCTATTACTATATGACAACTCCTGTGCTTTGGGCAGGGGTTTTTTATATTGACAGCAGAAATTTTAAAAATGTTGCAGGATTGTTACAGGCAGTGTCGAAAATGTAATCATGTCAACATGTTTAAGAATATAAACATGTTGACATGGAGCCCCCTAGATGAGGGGAGAAGATCACCATATGTTTACAAAAATCTAATGAAAGGAGGTGTTTCAATGAGAGCAAAAGATTATTTCAGCGAGCAGGAACTAATTGATTTAACGACTCACCTGGTTTCCATTGAAAGCCATAAAGACTGCGCGGAAGAGGAATCTGAGGTTGCCAGAATGTTACATGCATTGATGCATTCCGAAGGGATACCCAGCGAAGTAAAGGAGGTTGACAGCAGCCGCTTAAATATCTTCGCGACGATAGCTGGAACAGAATCTGCAACGGCCCTAATGTTGAATGGCCATACTGATACAATCCCGGGATTTAATATGGACTTTCCCCCTTTCGAACCATTTATCAAGGACGGGAATCTTTATGGCCGGGGCGCTGTTGACATGAAAGGCGGCATTGCTGCAATGGTTGCAGCTTTAATCGCCGTCAAGAGAGCAGGTTTAAAGTTAAAAAAAGGCGTGGTTTTTGCAGGAGTTATCGACGAAGAACAATGCTCCAAGGGAACGGAGCAAATCGTCAAGGAACTGAATATCAGGCCGGAAATGGCGATTATCGGTGAGCCAACGAAATTAGAGGTAGCAATCGCCCATAAAGGAATGGAATGGACAGAGGTTATCTTCAAGGGCCGCTCAGGACATGGCAGTCGGCCGTATGAGGGCAATAACGCAATTTACGCCGCCACGGAATTTGTCAGCCTAGTCCGCTCTGAGCTTATTCCACAAGTTGAGGATACCAAATTTGATTTGCTGGGCAATGCTACGTTAAATGTCGGCGTAATTAAGGGGGGCGATGATCCCAACGTCATCCCGGACACCTGTATCGTGCAAATCGATCGCCGCTGGTTGCCCAATGAAGATATTGATGAAATCTATAGCCAATATAATGCTTTCGCCGCGCGTGCTGCCAAAGTCACGGGCTGTACATTTACTGTTCGCTGCATGGAGGAAGCAGTTGCCTCGCTAAAAAATACTCCCCACAGAATTGAGGCCGGGGACAGGCTGGTGACTGAAGCGTTGGCTGCGGTAGAGCAAGTGACCGGTAAAAAGCAAGAACCGGTTGCATTCCCTGCCTGGAGTGATGCAGCGTTGCTTAGCAACAACATCGGGACACGGTGCATTGTTCTGGGACCCGGAAATATTGACCAGGCACACACAAATAATGAGTTCTGCAGTATAAAGGATATCATTGATGCTTCAGAGATTTATCTCGATTTAATTAAGAGGCTATGCCTCTAAAAAGTGGGAGGCTGTATAATGAAAATTAAGATTCCACATACCTACGCGCTATTGTTCATTATTGTAATCATTGTGGTGGGGTTGACTTATGTTGTTCCGGCTGGGCAGTATGACCGGGTGGAAGACCCTGCAACAGAAAGAATTGTTGTTGATCCGGAGAGCTACCACCATGTGGAGCAAACGCCAGTTTCGATCTTTGGCCTCTTCCAGGCGATACCCAAGGGTATGAATCAGGCCGGATACATTATTTTCTTTGTATTGATGATTGGTGGCGCCTTTGGAATCTTGCAGGCTACAGGCACAATTGACGCAGGTATTGGCTCAGTAGTAAAGAATATGGCCGGAAAAGAAAAGTGGATGATTCCGATAATTATGATTATCTTCTCTTTGGCCGGTTCGATGTTGGGAACTGCAGAAGAGGCTTTGCCCTTTTACCCGATTGTTATCGCCCTGGCCTTGGCAATGAAGTTCGATACTATTACCGGGACGGCAATGGTATTGCTGGGTGCTGGCGCTGGTTTTGCAGGCGCTTTCGCCAATCCGTTTACAGTTGGTATCGCTCAGGAGATTTCTGGTCTGCCGCTTTTCTCAGGATTTGCGTTTAGGGTTGTTGCGTATATTTTAATCCTCGGTTCAGCAATCCTGTATGTTTATCGCTATGCAGTTAAAGTACGGGAAAACCCGGAACTCAGCTTGACTTATGAAGAGGACAAGAAGCGCCGTGGCGATGTAAACATGGATGAAATGCCCGAGTTTACAGGTCGGCATAAGCTTGTTATGCTTGTATTGGTAACAGGAATTGTCGTTTTGGCCCTCGGTGTTGCAATGTGGGGATTCTACATTACTGAGTTGACAGCTCTCTTCCTGGCTATCGGGATTGTAGCAGGAATCGTCGGAGGCCTTGGTATCAATAAAATCGCAGAATCCTTTGTCAAAGGTGCCCAGGAGTTAGTTTACGGTGCTCTGATTATCGGCCTGGCTACATCTATTATGGTCGTAATGCAAGAAGGCAATATACTTGATACCGTCATCCACGGTTTGGGGACGCTGGTCCAGGGACTGCCTGTTGCTCTGGGCGGAATTGGTATGTTTGTAGTCCAGAGTTTCATCAACATCATTGTACCTTCTGGTAGTGGACAGGCAGCGGTATCAATGCCGATTATGGCGCCAATGGCGGACATTATCGGTATGACAAGGCAAACTGCCGTTTTGGCGTTTCAATTTGGTGATGGGTTCTCCAACGTCATTAGCCCCACATCCGGCTACTTTATGGCCGCGCTGGCTATTGGTGGCATCAAGTGGGAGAAGTGGGCGAAATTTATGTGGCCATTGTTCTTGATCTGGTGTGCAATAGCCGTTGTAATGCTGATTATTGCTGTAGCAATCGGTTACGGCCCGTTCTAATCTATCTGAAGTGGCACCATACCTGAAGGTATGGTGCCACTTTACCGAAAAGGAGGATAACATGAACGAAGAAATAACCTATCTCGATATTCGGGCGGTCAAAACTCCGGCCTCCGACTTGAATACTGTGCTGACCATGGAAAGGGATAATTATAACAGTAGATTTGTCTATTCCTGGTCCCGGGAAGAACATCTTAATGCAATTAATCATGACAATTTCCTTCATCTGACAATAATGCATGCTAATGAGGACCTGGTTCTTGGCTACCTAATTTTGGGCGGCCTAACTTCACCAGATAAGGCGCTGGAGTTAATGCGAGTTGTAATTGACGTAAAGGGAAAAGGATATGGCCGTAAGACTTTGAGACTGGTGAAAAAATTTTGTTTTGAGTCACTGAACTATCATCGTTTGTGGCTGGATGTCTTCGAAGACAATGCCCCGGCTCTCAAACTCTATAGCAGCGAAGGATTTGTTCGGGAGGGACTGTTAAGGGAATGTAAAAGATCTCCACAGGGGTATCGATCCATGGTAATCATGTCTATTTTGGAACGTGAATATCTAACAGAGCAAAACAAATAGGAATGCCCCAGACAAGGGAGCATTCCTATTTGTTACCATTTTACATGAGCGAGTATACTTTGGGCCAACGAGGTCAGAGAATACATATTAACTGAGTAATATATCTCCTTACCGACTTTTCGGGACTTCAGAATACCCGCCATTTTCATGATTTGTAAATGGTGGGAAATGGTCGGTCGCGATATAGAAAATTGTGCGGCAATCTCTTGAACATTCTTTTCGCCACCAGCTAGGAGTTCCAGAATCTGAATTCTAGTTTCATCGGCTAGGGCCTTAATCATCTGAATGTCAACTATACCTTGAGTGTTCATTTAATATCAACACCTTTAATATAATCACCGGGACAGGTGTTAGAAAGGCCCGTAATTCATCAATACGGCCACAGTCATTAGAATACAGCCAATTATGACCCAAATTATAAACAAGGGTAGCATCCATTTAAACCACTTGCTCCAGGGAATGCCCGAAATTGCCAACGCAGCCATGAAGTAGCCGGATGTCGGCGAGATTACATTAGTGAAACCATCACCAAACTGTAAAGCCAGGACGGCAGTCTGCCTGGTAAATCCCGATATATCAGCTATATTAGCCATGATTGGCATAGTTACGGTTGCTTGTCCACTTCCAGAGGCGATGAAGATGTTGATTATGCTTTGGGCAAAGAACATCAGATTGGCGCTGATGATTGGCGGAAATACCTGAATAGCAGAAGCTAGATAAAAAATAATCGTGTCCAGGATATTGCCGTAGATCATTATCATCATGATTGCCCTGCTCAATCCGATTATTAGGGCCGCAGATAAAAGATTAGTTGCCCCTTTGTTAAATTCATTTGCAATTTGGCTCGGGTTAAATCCCGCCAAAACACCGCAAACAATTCCAGTAACTAGGAAGGTTGTGCTGATTTCAATGATATGAAAATCCAGACGTAATACAGCATACAACATAAACACCATAAATACAATTATGGCAAGGAAGACTCGCTTATGCTTGCTATCTAATGTAGGCATTTCGTTTAAACTAGGATTAAAATCCATGTTGGCTATAAATTTCTTGGTCTTGCCGGTACTGATTCTTGAAGCATACCAGTAAACATAGGCAATAGCCGAGCCCAAAAGTAAAACATAACAAATTAATCGTAACGCCAGCCCAGAAAATAAAGGAAGTTCAGAAATGTTTTGGGCAATGCCAGTGGTAAAAGGATTTAGAAAGCCCGCAGCAAAACCTGCGCCAGTCCCGACCAAAATCATTGCTGTGCCAGTTATGGTATCAAACCCAACAGTAATCGCCAGGGATATAAAGAAGATATAAAGGGGTAGAACTTCCTCCGCAAAACCGAAGATGGCTCCAGCCAGCGAAAAAACAAACATTATGATTGGAATCAGGGCTTTTTCCCGGTTACTGAACCGCCTTGCAACCGATGAGATTGTCCGGTTTATTGTCCCTGTTGCCTGGATGATACCAAAGCTACCACCGGTTATTAACACGAAAACAATGATGTTGCCAGCATTCATCATGCCAGCAGGAATTGCTTTAAAAACGTCGAAAAAACTTACGGGAGTATTGACCTGCCTGCTGTAGCTGTCTGGAATTACATACGTAACACCAGTCTCCGGATCAATTTGCCGTTCATAGGTTCCAGCAGGGACCAGGTAAGTTGCCAAAGCGAATAACAGAAGCAAGTAAAATAGCAAAACAAAGGAATTTGGAAACCTGTTCAAAATTTAGCCTCCCCTGCAGTTATGTTTATATATTTCGACATGTAATCTCTAACTCCTTTAATCAATTTCTATGTTGCCACCCATATTCTCTGTGACAACGGTCACTGATAATCACTCCCAAAATCTGCTATGCTAGGTATAGTTCAAGGCGGAAAAAACTAGACTAATACCGAAAGGAGCGGGTATTGTGAGTGAACTGATTAACAACAGGGAAGAGCGGCAACGGATTGTCAAGGAGCTGATCAAAGAGCTCCATGATGGCAAGACTGTGGAGGATGTGAAGCAGCGGTTCAAAGAATTATTGGACGGCATTGGCGCCAGCGAACTTTCGGTGGTTGAACAAAAGCTGATTGAAGAGGGAATGCCGGCAGAAGAAGTCAAGCGACTTTGTGATGTGCACGTTCAGGTTTTCAGGGAATCTCTTGATGAGCAGCAAAAGCCCGAATCAACCCCCGGCCACCCGGTTCACACCTTTATTCGGGAGAACCGGGCTGTGGAGAATGTTATTGCCAATATTGAGGCTGAGTTGAAGAAGCTTAAAGCAGCAAAGGACGGCGATGATGTCAGTTCAATAATCAAGGAATGGCGCCGCCTGCATGACGATCTGATGGATATTATCCGGCACTTCAGCCGCAAGGAGAACATATTGTTTCCCTATCTTGAAAAGCAGGGAATATCCGGACCCTCAACAGTAATGTGGGCAATCCATGACGATATTCGGGGCCAATTGAAGAAGACCCGCCGACTGCTGGCCGATACCGGTCCGGAAATGTCTGCCGACTTACGCAACAGTATAAGCGAGCTGGTAGAACCGATGCATCATACAATCAAAGAGTTGTTTTACAAAGAAGAGAACATAATGTTCCCCACCAGCCTGGAAGTACTATCTGAGCAGGATTGGGTGGAAATCTACGAACAGAGCGATGAGATTGGCTACACCTTGATTGAGCCGGAGAAGAAATGGACGCCCAAGGGCGATGGTGATAAACCGACTGATGACGCTGTTGAAGTTGAGGGAGGCTTGCGTCTGGATACCGGCGTGTTGACCCAAGAGCAAATTGACCGGATGCTCAACACCTTGCCGCTGGATATAACATTTGTCGATGCAAATGATGAAGTGAAGTATTTTTCCCGTGGTAAGGAACGGATTTTTGAACGGGCTCCGGCAATCATCGGCCGCAAAGTTCAGTTCTGTCATCCCCAGGCCAGCGTCCATGTTGTTGAGCGGATAGTCAACGATTTTAAGAGCGGCAAGCGGGATCATGCCGATTTCTGGATTAATATGGGCGGAAATTTCATCTTCATTCGCTATTTCGCCGTTCACGATAAGGACGGAAAGTATATGGGAACGTTGGAAGTAACCCAGAATGTCAGTGAGATTCGTAGTTTAGAAGGCGAAAAGCGCATCGATGACCACAAATAAATTAAGCCACCGGTTTCCCGGTGGCTTAATTTTTAGCGGATTAAGAGCAGAACGCCAGCAATCAGGGCGATTACCGGCAAGATTGCACTATGGATACTACCGATATTGAACACTCCCAAATCCCGCAAGGCGATGAGAATGAACCAGACACCAGCCAGAGTCATACCCAATTTGCCATCCAATTTCATTTCCTTTACCCTCCTTACATAGTTTCTTTGATATATATTCCATGCGGGGAAGTATTATCCTGCAGTCGGGCCAGCTGGATATTTATCTAGGATCGTGCCGGTATCGGCATCAACGTAAATTTGCCAGGCTTTTGAATGGGGATGGTCCCCCCGTAGAATGAACCTGTAGGCCAGGTAGAACCGATCCTGATAGGGGAAGATTACCAGTTCCACTCCGTGACATTCTGCTGACGGATCTTGTAGCGCCAGGCGGGCCACAACTATTGCTGATTCTTTCGAAAGCGATGGTTGTGTACCGATGCTGGCATCCCCTAAATCGTTTAGGTAATTTCCGTGTACGGATGTGATTACGTTGTCGGCGCTAAAATGAACCTTCAGTTGGTTATAATCAACGGGGATGCCGTGATAAACTTGCTGAAATGTAATATGGGTCATGCCCAGCTGGTCAGTAGCGCAGGCAGTTGTGCGCAGGTTTTTTTGGGGATTGTTAATTCCAAAGAAGTGTTGATACCTACTTAAAAATGCGATAGCTATTTCAGGGTTTGCTGCGGACAATTTATCAGAGAGCTGTCCCGAGACTAAAATTACTTTACCATAACGCTTTTTTATAGAAACTTGACCGGGAAACAATTTCCCCACCTTTCTTCCCCTCCTCTCAGGATGTTTCCGTATTATTATATCTTTGTGCGGTGTTTAAAGCCCCCTGCAAAAGCAGGGGGCGTATGCTTCTACCACAGGGGCGGGCGGGGATTATCGAAGCGGGTCCAACCCTCATATAATCCGATATCGTCAAAAGCGCCCAAGAAAGCGGCATACTCTTCACTATCCTCACCATAGAGATCGATGGCGGATTGGAGAATTGCCTCACGGAATTCACCAAAGGTTGCGTCATAGTGCAGGTAGTCATAGGACCGGAACCAGGTGTCCGCGACAACCTTTCTGCCCATCCCGTACTCTTCCGCTACCAAGTAAGCGGAGTGCTGGAGAATGGTGCAGTTGACGTGGACGCCACCGTTATCGATGTTTTGAGGCAGGTAGTAATACTCATCCATATGGGCAGGATACCGGCCTTCGCCATCGATGCTGTAACGGATACGCTCTGCACTGACGATAAATTTGCCGGGATCAGAGTTGCTCCGTAATGCTGTACGGCCAGTAGCGATTTCATCTTCGCCCATAATATTTTCGCCGACATCCCAGCTGCTGGTATCAACCATAACTGCAAACACGTCGGAGAAAGCTTCATTGATGGCGCCGGTGTCAAACCGGTAGCGTAAACCGCCCTTGAACTGGGTGATGCCATGGGTCAGTTCGTGGGCCACCACATCCAGCGCTGTCAACGGAATGAAATAGCTGCCATCACCGTCGCCAAAGGTCATGTAGTTGGCTCCACCACTCCAGAAGGCGTTGTTATACTGATTGCCATAATGGACCCGCATGGTTAGTGCCAGGCCATTATTGTCTACTGAGTTCCACCCGTGATTTTCCAGGTAATACTCATAAGTTTTTCTGGCATGGGCATGGGCGTCAACGCCAGGACCCTGGCCGACAATTTCCCAAGAACTGCTGTCGCCACTGTACAAAACATCCATCCAGGAGGCGTTGGTGTTTTCATAGAGATCGGTACCGCTGCTTCCGTTCTTTAGGTTATAGGTGAAAATCCCATCCATAAAAGGCAGGGTCAGATCGGCAAGATAGAACTTACTGCCGGGGTCCATGGTGAAACCGTCGAAACGGAACCCCATGGCCTGGGTATAGTTGTATCCCCAACCAAGACCACCAAAATAGGCGTCGCGGTTCCGCCAATTTTCGCCGATGTACCGGCCGGTCTGGGCATATGTCCTGGCATCGGCTGGTTTGGTGATTTCCATCTGATAACGGTCACCGACATTAACATCGAAGGGCTGAATTGCGAACTCTATCCAGCCGGCTTCGGTGGCGATGACCGTATGGGTTTGCAATACTGTTCCGCTGGTATTTTTAATGTTCAGGGTATATTCACCAGCGACATCGGCTTTGTAAGTTACAGCCTGCAACTCGTTGTCAGCTGTGAACTCAACCAGGTTAGCAACTGGGTTGTAGATGTTGCTGAATATGCTGGTGGCGTCAAATTGCTCGAAATTCGGCTGCCGGCCAGGCTGGTTGTTATGAACAATATTGATTTTTTTCTTGTCACCCTTGACGCCAAGGCCCATTCCACGGGCCGTTTTATATTCTGTAGTGTTGGCAATTGCATTGGGGCTGGGGGAGTTGATTGCGGTTGTTGCCGGCTCGGTGTAGTTGACGATGGGCAGCACATCACTGAACTCGGCAAACCCGGTCATGGCATCATATTTGTCAAGAATAGCGCCGGTGTGCGCGTCAATAAAGACGAACCAGTTGCCGGTTTCCCCGGTATGAATCTCCAAGTTAATTTCGTAGGCAAGGTAGTATTTGCCATCGATCGGTAGGATTATTAACCGGGGTGCGATATAGTCAACGGCTTCGGGCGCGTTGACTGCTTCCATGGCAACTGCCACGGCGGCCAGTTCATCAATAGCTGGCTTAGTTTCAATTTCCGGCTTTGGTGCATAGCGACCGTTGACGGCAGTGACGACATTGTCAGTATTAAAGTGAACGGTGAGTTGGTTGTTGTTTACGGGCAGGCCGTCAAACACTTGCTGGAATTGGACTTTGGTCATGCCCAATTCATCAGTTTCTGTAGAAATTGCAACCAGTTCATCGGTAGGGTTGGCAATTTCGAAGAAATTTTTGTGCTTGACCAGAAACTCCATTGCCACGCTTTCGTTGCTGGCTCCAAGTTTGCCAGAGAGAATACCCGCGACAAAAGAGGGCGGTCCATCCGCCTCAACTCTGATTACCCGTAAGCTCTCGGCGCTGCGGGCTTGAAACTCTTGCAGGGAGTCGCCGGCATACATCGATTCACCGGGAAACATACTTAATCCGACAACCAAGACCAGGCTCAAAAACAAAACTAATAGTTTTTTCACTTGAATTCCCCTCCCATTTCTTTGATTGCTGCGTCAGCTGGAAATAGCGCTAACTCGTATATCACCCCCCAGAAAATCTCTATCAGATTATGCTTAGAGAGGCGAGATTTTCTGTCGGTGATGTGAGAAATTTTCCAATTGAACTACAATACAATAAAAAGACCTGCCTATGTAAACCTTTACCGGATTAAACGGAAACAAAAAAGAGCCGAGTCTCCCGATATCGGCTCTTTTGAACAATTACTTGCCTGTCATACGAAAAATATTACTTAGATTACGTTGATGCCACTTGTGAATGATTTTGTCCGGTTCGGTTATACAGTCTTCAATACTGCAATGCGGGCCAAGTTCCTTTAGTTTGAGTAGGTAGAAACGGTAAGTATCAATCAATGTCTTCTTCAGTTCCGGTGTAATTAAAATGCCATGGGCAGGAATTAGAGTAGGGACCTGTAGGTTTTCAACTATATCCAGGTCGTGCAGATATTGCTCAATGCTGCCATCGGGGGCGATATAGGGTAACCAAGGAACTCCGTCATAGGCGGTCATCAAGAGATCACCCAAAAATGCAAATTGCCCATCAATAACTGTTACCAACTGATGTCGACAATGCCCAGCGGCCTCAATAAAGCGAAGCTGAAAGTGGTTAAAGGTCAGTACCTCCCCATCACTCAACAGTTGATTAGGGGGAGGGTTGCGATGTTTGGCTGTGGCGTGGAAGCAGCTGCCCCAGACATGGGCGCCAGGGAAAAACTTGTTACCATTGATATGATCAGGGTGAAAGTGGGAGTTGATGATTACTTCAACCTCCATGCCCTGTTCTTTTAAGTCCGTTGCCACTGCTTGCCCATGGGGGGAGAGACCGCTGTCTATAAGCAAAACCCGGTTGCCAGATTTCAGGGCAAGGATGTTTAGTTCGAAATGTTCTTGAAACCGGTAGAGGGTTAGTTCCGGTCCCAGTATCTTTTTTTGCATAGAAGCTCAGTCCTACCAACTGGCGGTATGGCCATCGGTGCGGGGCTCAGTTCCCCCGGCCAGAACGCCGGTCTCGGGATCCCGGAGAATTACCTGCCCCCGGCCGAAGCTACCCCCATCCAAAGTGACCTGGATGTTGTGTCCGCGGCGGGCCAGTTCCCTGGCCACAGCATTGGGGAAGCTGGGTTCGACAGCGATTGTCTTGTCCTTCAGCCATTGCCAGCGGGGCGCATCCAGGGCTGCCTGGGGATTAAGTCCATAGTCAATCAAATTCATTGCCACTTGGACATGCCCCTGGGGCTGCATGAACCCGCCCATGACGCCAAAGGGGCCAAGGGCCTGACCGTTTTTGCTCAGAAAACCGGGAATGATGGTGTGGTAAGTGCGCTTGCCCGGTTCCAGGCAATTGGGGTGCTCAGGATCTAGGGAGAAGTTATGTCCCCGGTTCTGCAGGGCGATACCTGTGCCGGGCACAACCAGTCCGGAACCAAAACCCATGTAATTGCTTTGAATGAAAGACACCATGTTGCCTTCGCCATCGGCAGTTGCCAGGTAAACGGTGCCACCGGCGGTCGGTTGCCCTGGTTCAGGGGTCAGGGCACGCTTGCCGATGAGTTTGCGCCGCTTTTGGGCATACACTTCCGAGAGTAGGTCGTCAACACTCACCGGCATTTTATCGGCCTGGGTGATGTAACGGAGACCGTCGGCGAAGGCCAGCTTTATTGCTTCCATTTGTCTATGATAGGATTCGGCTTGCTCCCGGGGGGCTGTTTCCATACCGTCTAGGATTTTGAGGGCAATAAGGGCGACTAGGCCCTGGCCGTTGGGGGGAATTTCCCAGATTTCGTGGTCGCGATAGCGGACATGGATGGGATCCACCCATTCGGGTTGGAAAGCTGCCAGGTCTTCCTGGCGCAGATAGCCGCCAAACTTGCGGGAAAAGGCGTCAATTTGCTCTGCTAGTTTGCCGCGATAGAAGGCTTCACCATCGGTATCCGCGATTTGTTCCAGAGTAGATGCATGGTCGGGTGAACGCCAGATTTCGCCGATTTCCGGAGGGCGGCCGTTGGGTGCGAAGGTCTCAAACCAGGCGGCAAATTCCGGCCCTTTCAGTTGTTCATTGTAGACCTCCCAGCCCCTGCGCCAGTAGTGCCCCAGAGTTGGCGAAATCGGGTAACCATCCCTGGCATAGCGGATGGCCGGGGCAAGCACGGTCTTTAGTGGCAGACGACCGAAGCGCCGGGATAGCTCTGCCCAGGTTCCAGGTGCCCCGGGGACGGTCACTGGAGTAAAACCGAAGCGTGGCATTTCTTCAATTCCTGCTTGTTGGAGCGTTTCAATCGAGATAGCTTGGGGTGCCGGGCCGCTACCGTTGAGGCCGTGGAGTTTGTCCTTGGTCCAGACCAGAGCAAAGGCATCACCGCCGATGCCGTTTGAGGTCGGCTCAACCACCGTCAGGCAGGCAGCAGTGGCAATCGCTGCGTCAATTGCATTGCCTCCTTGCTGGAGAATTTCCAGTCCCGCTTGAGCAGCCAGCGGTTGGGAAGTAGACACCATTCCCTTGCGGGCAAAAGTTACCATCCGTTGTGACGGGTGTGGATAATGTAGATAGTCCATTTTGTCCTCCTTATTCTAGCCCTTTAGTACGCCCAGGGGTGCCAGGCGCACCAGGGGTTTTACCAGTTCCTTTTGATATAGCATAACTTCCTCAATATCTTTGTAGGCCTCCCGAGCTTCCTCCACCAGAGTTCCCTTGTCTGGGGTGATGAGCACAATATTGCGGGCTTTGAGGTCCGTGAGCACCTGTTTGCGGTTTAATACTTTTTTCGCCTCTCTGCGCCCCAGGACTCGGCCAGCACCATGGGAACAGGATCTAAAACTCAGGGGATTTTCCAGGCCATGACCGATGAAAGAAGCGCTGCCCATGGAACCGGGAATTGCCACTTTTCCCTGGGCACGTACCGCTCCCTTGCGGTGGACGATCAGCTCTTTTCCCATGTGGGTTTCCAAAGCGGCGTAATTATGAACTGTTTCAATTTGCTCCCTGATTTCAAAATCGAAGGTATCTGCCAGTATATTAAGGCAGTGTTCGGCCATCAGGCGCCGGTTTTCAGTGGCAAAGCGGGTGCAGAACTCCATTGCCCGGAAATATTCCCGGCCCGATGGCGAATCCAGCTCCAACCAGGCGAGACCTGGGGGGTGGGATATGCCCTTCTTTTTCAAGTTTGTTTGCGCCAGACGGTGGTAATGGTTTGCCACCTGTTTCCCGAGATTGCGGGACCCGCTGTGGAGCATCAACCAAACATAATCATCTTCGTCCCGCTGCAGTTCGATGAAATGATTTCCTCCACCCAAAGTTCCCAGTTGCCGTCGGGCGTTAGTTTGTTCTCGCTTGAGAACAGGGCTGTCCGGCAGGTTCTGCCAGATTGGGCTGGTCAGCGGCTTCTCTCGCTTGCGAAACCCAACGGGAATCGCATCCAGAAAAGTGGTGAGAATGTTTTTCACTTTTCCTTTTATTAGCTTGGAAACCAAAGTGGTGGCAATGGCCAAAACGCCGCAGCCAATATCTACACCGACTGCGTTGGGAATTATGTAGCCGTCCAGAGCGGCGACGCCGCCAATGGGCATGCCAAACCCTAGGTGCACATCGGGCATGATAGCAATTTTTTCATAGAGACCAGGTACTTTGGCCAGCTCATCAATTTGGTTCCTGGCAGCAGGTGCAATTTTCTCCAGGGGCAGCCATGCCCGAACATTATGCCCGGACTCATAGTATGTCACCAAATACCACCTCCCTTTTCAGGATTATATCATAGTTCTCAGAATAACAATTTCGCCGTCGGGGGAGGGTATTTCCTTTCGAACGGGAAGTTAAAAGAAGAGTAAGGAGCCGGTGACATCATCTGCGAGGTGAGACTATGGAAATAAGACAGGCAACTGCCAGGGATATTCCAGCATTAGCTCGATTTATGGCTAAGCTGAATCATAATCCTGCCCACCATGTTGGTTACTGCGGAGCGGACTGGCGGGAAGTCAGGGGGGATATTGGAGAGTTCGGCCTGCCCGTGGACAAATCCTTTGTTGTTTTGGAGGCTCAGGGCCAGATTCGGGGAGTCCTTGGATTTGACCCCGATGCTGAGCGGGCGTGGATCTGGGGACCATTCATCACTGTGCAGCCTTGGCTGCCCGCTGCACAAGCGCTGTGGGCGGCAATGCTTCCGTTGTTGCCCCGCTCAATAACCCGATTGGACTTCTTTTATGACCTGGCCAATAGCAACGCCCTCACGTTGATGAATTGCTTTGGGGCAAAAGAAACCAGCCGAGAAGTTATCCTGAGAGCGACCCGGAGCAGCATTTCTCGGTCGCCTGTTGTTGGGTCAGTGGGCGACCTGCCGTTGCAGTTGGAAGCGAGATTTATTCAGCTGCACGATAGCCTGTTTCCCGGGACGTACTACTCTGGGCAGGAAATTCTTTGCCGGCGAAATCACTTGCGCCGGCTGCTGACATGTACTGACGGGGCAGAGTTAAACGGTTACATTTATCTAGAGGCTGAACCAGAAAGCGGTGGGGGGAGTTTAGAGTATATTGGCGTAAAGCCATCTGCACGTGGACGGGGCATAGGCCTAGCTTTGTTGACCTCTGGGCTGGACTGGCTGTTTTCTTTTGCTTCCATCGATAAGCTGCGTCTATGTGTAAACGTAGAAAACCAGGCGGCTATCCGTCTCTACCAGAGGGCAGGATTTGCCGTGGACCGGAATCTATTTGCCTTCCGTTTGTTCAGAACTGGTCCGAGGACAGGATAGCAGTGATTATATTCACATAGTTCAGAACATCTGAATACTTTTAAAGCAGCTAGTGCCGTAAATCTGGTTGATTATAATATGTGAACGTGTTCACTTTAACTATTTACGGTTTTATATAAATAAAGGAATCTTGGCCCCATGCGGCGTATGTATATATTAAAGCGGCATGGGGAGGAATGCTTTGTGGTCACCCAATGTATTGCCGAGTTGCAACCGCTTACCCGTAATGATGACAGCGAATGGAAACGTGCGCTGGCGGATTTTGGTTATGAACGCCAGCCTGTGACAATGGTTTACCCGGCCGCCGGGTTTGATTGGCGGGTGCCGGTGGCTCTTGCTCGTCTGCGTCAACGGGTGCCAAACTTGCCTGAACCGGAGCTGAGCATTTATATTGATTACAGCGCGGATTTGCTAGATCGTCTTGAACATGCCCATATCACCGGCGATCGTCAATTCTGGGGACCCGGCGTACAGCTAGTGAAAGTTGTAAAACTCAGCCCGCCTGGGGATTGGGTCTGGAAATTGCGCGCCCGGGGTCAGCACAATCCGGAGGGCGGATCGATAGTGTCCGACTACTGGTATCTGTTACAGGTCTCGATTAACCGGCGTCTGTTTCCAATTCTATATGTTCCCGCCGATGGTGTCGCATTTGTCCAGCACGTGTTGGCGCCACTGACAGTGCGCCCCGATTATCTGGTCACCGTCACCGATGGATGTCGCCAGGGCGGCGGCTGGTGTTGTTTGAGCGACAGCAATGGCCCTTTGTTTGCAGCGCTGGAAGCCACCGAGCTTCTGCCCCATTACTGGTTGACGGACCATGGCGACTTGCCTTATAAATTCCACAGTCTTGGCAGAATGAACACCGGTCTATATGGAAATGGCCAGAGCAAGCTGTTGGCTATAAATTAAAAATCAGCCCTGCGGGGCTGATTTTAGTTTAAAGTTCCTGACGGGAAAAGATAAGTATTGCCGCCAGCAATAAAATCACTGCTGTTCCAAGGGAAACGGCCACTGAACTCCAGACCAAAGACGTTTCAGCGGTTCCGGTTAGGACCGCACTCTGGTATCTCAGCAGCGCTGCCGGTGAGTAGCGGGCGAATACTGTGTGTGATGAAGGCAATATAGACAGCACCATGAGTCCGCCAATGGCGAGGCCGCCAGCGGCGATCATTGACTTTGCGATGGCGCTGCAGAACACCGTCAAAGCGACAATAACTGTGGCGTAAACACCAAATAGTCCGATTGCGCTGAGCGCGGGCAGAAATTCAGTGCCTTCAAAAAGGATTATCGTGTAGTAATAGCTGGCGATAAAGGCCAAGGCAGTGGCTGAAAGCACCAATAACAGATTGGCGAAGAATTTAGCCAGAATATATGCCGGCCGGGTCAGTGGTTTGGTGAGAACCAATAAGCTTACACCGTGGGCCTTTTCATCGGCCACTGTCCCCATCATGGTAATAATTACAGCCAGAAGGCCAATTTGATTAAGATTGCTAAACAGTTGTTCCATCGAGTCAATCCAGGTCATTTCCGGTAACTGAATTAACATGTCTTCCAGCATGCTCTCCATCATCTCAGGCAGCAAAACAGTAATCAGGGGACTGGCAAATCCAAAGAGCAGAAATATCACCGGAACGGCATAGATTTTATAGGTCCGGAAAATTTCCCGGACTTCTTTACGAAAGAATACCAGACTAGTCATTGCCGTTCACCAACTTTAGAAAAATGTCTTCCAGGGTCAACTCCGCCGGCTCAAAACGGCGTAAAGGTAATTGTAGCTGATCGATTAAACCAGGAATTTCCCTGCGGGCTGCGGCAATATCATAGATAGTGACCCGGATTTTGTTGTCTGTTTCTTCAACCCGTTCGCTCCAGGGCTTCGCTGCCAATGCTGCGATTAACGGTTCGGGGGCAGCGTCAATCTCAATGGTGACCGCCGACTGCATATGCTGCTCGCGCAGGGTTGCCATGGCTTGCTCTGTTATCAGACGTCCTGACTTCAAAATTGCAACCCGGTCGCATATACGCTCTACATCCGAGAGGATATGAGTGGAGAAGAAGACGGTGGTTTTCTCGGAGAGAAGTTTGATTGACTCCAGCATCTCCCGGCGCCCGATGGGGTCAAGGGCGGAGGTGGGCTCATCGAGGAACAAAAGCTCGGGATTGTTGATTAGAGCCTGGGCCAGGCCTAGGCGTTGTTTCATGCCCCGGGAATAACCGCCGATGCGGGTCTTGACGCCCCTGAGGGCCGTTGCTTCCAGCAATTCCTCAACTCGTTTGTTCAGTTCAGGGCCCGGAATTCCGAACAGCTGGCCAGAGAGACGCAAAAACTCATCGCCTCGCATCCAATTATAGAAGTTCGGTACATCAGGCAGAAACCCGACCTTTTGCAGCCAGGCTGCATCAGTGGCAGTTGTTACCTTTTGTCCTAACACCCAGGCCTCGCCCGCAGAAATGCGGGCGAGACCGAGGAGCATGCGGATGGTAGTTGTCTTGCCCGCGCCATTGGGGCCAAGGAAACCGAATATCGAACCCCGGGGCACATGTAAATTAAGTTTATCAACTGCAATGGTGTCCCCGAACCGGCGGCTGAGATTTTCTGTTTTTATTACATAGTCCATACTTTTTAATCCCTTCGACCCAAGACCAGGTAGATAATCGGGCCTAGCCCTGCAGTAACAAACAGGATTACCAGCGCCCAGATAATTTTGCTTCCTCCCATTACCCGTTCCCGTTTCACCAGGTCAGTCAAGGCGATAATCATCAGGATCAGTTGTAAGAGGACTAATGGAATCAGCAAAAGCAGATGTTCCTTTAATACTTCGATAGCTTCCATGCCCTGTACTCCTTATGGGGGAATAAATTCCCTAAATTTTTACCGCTGTACCGTAGACAACAATTTCAGCAATTCCCTGTCCTACTGAGGATGATGTGTAGCGGACACCGATGATGGCATTGGCGCCCAGCTTTTCAGCTTCGGCAATCATTTCATCCAAAGCGTTTTGACGGGCATCGCCAATCATCTTGGAATACTCAGTAACCTCACCGCCAAAAATGCGCCGCAGGCCGGCGACAATGTCTTTGCCCAGATGGACAGCCTTCACTTTAGAACCTTGGACCATACCGAGAACCTCATAATCAGTGCGCAGATCGGAAGTAGCTAACAACATTTAAAACGCCTCCTTAAAATTTAGTATTCTTTTTTGGCGAATTGATGAATCGCCAGACCGAATAACAACAATGTTACCGTAATCATGCCGACTATTGCCAGCCAGGGATAGGCGCCGCCACCGACGAACCAGGATATTCCCCTCATCTGCCAGAAAAACGATGCCTGGCTGGTAGCTCTGAACATGCCCAATACAGAATAGAGGGCCAGGAGTGCGGCGCTAATTGCCCCCGCCTTAATTGCATCGGCGCTGTGCACAGAAATCCACGTTGCAAACGCCTGGACAATGAAGAGCCCGATATTGGTAAGAAAAGTGGCCGCTAGTAAAGATTGCCAATGGACGGAACCCAGCGCCATGCCAGTGCCAATCACAAACAGGGTGCTTACCCAGACTGCTAAACTGAGAATGATTGCCCCGGCAGCAGACTTATGAATCAAGATTGAAGCCCTGGAAACGGGACGGCTGATCAGAAATTCGATGCTGCCTCGGTTCACTTCGCTGGCCACAGCCTGGGCGCCAATGATAATTGCCAGCAGGGTCCCGATTTGCAATAGGTTTTTCGGGTGCCACTGACTCCAAAGGTAGTTGGTGAGACTGTCCATGGCAAAGCGCATTTCCCCCTCCATCAGGTCACGAAACTCCTGGCCCATGAGGTCCAGCATGCCAAAGAGGTCATCAGTCCACAGCCAGGTGAGGGCCGCGATAATCCCCATCAGGGAAAGGACAATTATTCCCACCCATAACAGCCAACGCAGTTCCCGAAATTCCTTGCGCAACAAAGCGATGTTAAACAAGTTTTCCACCTCCCGGCTCAGCGTACTCGAGGAAAATAGTTTCTAGATCTTGTTCCACTACCTCCAGGAGGAAATGGGGGACCTTACCTAGAGCGGAGTATATTTCATCAAAATTGTCTTCGATGGTGATCAGAAAACCACTGCCCTGGCGTTCGACATTTTTTATCCCGGGCCGGGTCAGCAAGTCCTCGGGGGGACTACCCTGGAAAACAATGCGGATTTTCCGTTCATTAAACTTCATATCGTCCAGTTGGCGGACAGCCTGCAATTTGCCATGGGTGATGATTCCGACCCAATCAGCTACACGCTCCAGGTCTGAAAGTATGTGGGAAGAAAAGAGGACAGTAGTTTCTCTTTCCGCCACTTCTTTGGTCAGGACCTGAAGAAATTGGCGGCGCCATACAGGGTCCAGATTGCTGGTCGGCTCATCAAGTATCAGCAATTCCGGTCGACAGCAAAGTGCGAGGGTAAGTGCGACTTGAGTGCACATCCCCTTGGACAACTCCTTGATCTTGCTGGCCCGGGGCAGGTCAAATTGGTTCAGTAGTCGGTTGGCTACATCCCAGTCCCAATTCTTATAAAGCCCAGCGTTAAAACGCATCAATTCTTGCACCTGCATATAGGGATAGAGCGCAGCCTTTTCGGCCACATAGCCCACCCGTTGTCGAAGCTCAACTCCCTGCTTCCAACTGTCCAGACCCAGGACAGAAACAGTGCCCATAGTTGGCTTCAGTGTCCCCATCAGCAAGCGAATAGTCGTTGTTTTGCCGGCGCCATTGGGGCCTACCAGTCCGAAAATAGAGCCCTTGGAGACCTGTAGGTTAATATCCTTTAGGACTCGGGTAGGGCCAAAGTTTTTGTTTAAGTCGCGGGTTTCAATAACGTATTCCATCAATCCACCTCCTCAATTTTCCACCTTAGGAGTGCCTGTTCTAAGAGTTGTCGCAGAGTGCGTGCGTCAATCTTCTGGTGGTAGGCCTCAACCATAAATTCATCCAGCTTGCGTTCTAGGGTATCTAGATTTGTTTTGTGTTGTGGCTTTTCTGCCACATAAGTTCCGGCGCCTTGACGGCGCTGAATTAGGCCCTCGGCTTCCAAAATGCTATAGGCCCTGGCCACTGTATTGGGGTTAATCGCCAACTCGCCTGCCAGTTCCCGAACTGAAGGCAGTTGTTGGCCTGGTTGAAGCATTCCGCTGGCGACAGCGCTCTTGACCTGATCCACCAGTTGTTGATATATTGGCAGGGCAGCACGGGGATTCACAAAAAAACGCAGATAACTTCACCTCCCGGCAGTGTATCACTGTCTTAATACACTATGATTGTATCTGGCCTGCACCTGGATGTCAAAACGAAGGCGAAACTTGTAACATAAATATTATATAACTGCCACGAATTAACAGGGGTGGGGACAAATCGGATATGATATCGTTATAGACAAACGCTAAAAGTTATAGAGGTGGGAACATAATGAAGTTTGTTAGCATAATAATTGTGCTTTTACTTACAGTAAATTTACTTGGCGGCTGTATGAGCGCACCAGAAGAAACAAGGCCGGACGCTTCGGTCGCTGATATTGGCAATGAGCCCAATGGTAATGAACTGCCTGCAGCGGAACTGGTTTTCCGACCTAAAGCCAGGCCACAGCTCCCAGAATACCCCGATGTGACCCGGAAACCGGATGCAGAAACCTCCGACAACGGCTTAGGGCCGAAAAACCCTCCGCCTAGCGATTCAGCTCCAGCCCCCGACGCGCCGCCAGAGAATCCGGAGCCCGCTCCTAATCCGGAAGAACCAAAAGAAGAAACTGGAGGATTAAGTCAGCAGGAAAAACAGATGCTGGAATTAGTCAACGCGGAACGGGCAAAGGTAGGAGTTGCGCCGTTGAAACTGAACATGGAAGTGACAGAAGTGGCGCGGGTAAAGAGTAAAGACATGTTGGAGAACAACTATTTTGAGCATCAATCACCGGTGTACGGTTCTCCATTTGAAATGCTAAGCACCTTTGGAATAAACTTTAGCACTGCCGGTGAAAACATTGCCCTCTACCACGATGTTACAGCTGCTCACCAGGGATTGATGAACTCCCCTGGGCACCGGGAAAATATTTTACGAGAAGAATTCTCCCAGCTGGGTATCGGGATCATCAAAGCAGCAGATGGGAGACTTTATATAACCCAGCTCTTTATTGGCTAAGTAAACGCAGACAGGCTGGCACCGCCAGCCTGTCTTTTCGTGTTAATAAAAAACGTCCCGAAGAACGTTTATAATACAAGATTTTGTGGAGGATGTGAGCTGACAGTGTCCAGACGCTCAGAAACAGCCTCCTGGAGGTCGATGCCCAGTAATTGGGATAGCGACCGGCAAACCTGAATCATTTTATAGAGGAGAATGATATCACTGCGGCCACCGACAATTCCTGCCGTTAATTGGTGTAACTTATAGAGATGGTCCCAGATATCCCCGAATAACTTATCCACATGAAAGTCTTCCCACTCTTGGCTGCCCCAAATATCTCCCCAATCCGGAAACTGGCTAGGGAAGCTAACAATCTGAATTACGATGTCTGCTAACTTGGGGGCACACTGGCAATCGGGAACATTGTCACAGGCATTGGCAATACCTGAAATGCTGCTGTGGAGCATTACAATCCGCTGGTGAAACTCCGCTGTCTGCTGATGGTCCCCCAGGTTATCCCGGAGTTCGGCTAGTTGTTGCTGAAGCTGAGACAACCGCATAAGTAAACCTCCTGGCCGTGCCTGCATGAGCGGGCGTTGTTAGGTCTATTATATCCTTCACAGGGGTATGCTGTAAATGCCTAAGAGGGGTGATTTTGCATTTTACGCACTTTTTATGGTGGTTTGCCCCAGTTATTGCATTGTTTTTGGTAGTGAGTTGAGTTGACCTTCCAACTTAAGCCACAATAAAGGGGACGGTCAGCCGTCCCCACACGCGGTATCAAAACTATTTGTTGGTTTTTTTGCGAATCGGAACCTGTCCCTGGCCGGCGTTCCTTACCTTATAGATATCCCTCTGTTCTTTATCCCGGGGCTCGCCATGGCTGAGACCTAGTTCTTCAGCAATTTCCTCATAATCCCGGTTGCGTCCAAGGGCATCTTTGTATTTCTTTTTAGGCACTTTTTCACCTCCTGCTCATAGTATCACCGGAACCCAAGCGTAAAATTGTTCCGTCGTGCAGGAAATAACCGCCAGGCAGCGAAGTATACTACAAAGAGAGTAATAATAATCATTACCGATGGGAGTGATAAAATGGAGTATAACGTACGTCTATGTGGTGCCGCGGGGCAGGGCCTGCAATCGGTGGGAAAGGTGCTGATCTCCGCACTGTCAAAAACAGGTTGGCATATCTATGCCCACCAGGATTATGAATCACGGATACGCGGCGGAGCGAATTTTTTTCAAATTAGGATTAGTGATAGACCACTGACTACCTTTTCTCCTCAGGTTGACTTGCTTGTGGCGCTGAGTAGCGAATCCTACCAGATCTTTGCTGATGACCTTCATCCGCAAAGCATATGTTTTCATCCTGGCCCGGAGAAACTGAACCGGGACTTCACAGAGCATATCTTTAATCCGGAAACTGTCGCCCAAGAAAGCGGTGGCAACAAACGAATGGCCAGCGCCGTCGTGGCTGGTTTGGTCTGGGCCACTGTCAGCGAAGACCATGAACCGGTGTTGGCTGAGCTGGCAGAGTTTTTTGGCGCTCGCGACCAGGAGATTGGAGAGGGCAATCGCAAAGCAGGGGCGGCTGGCGTGGAATTGGCCCGACAGCTTGGTATTAAAGCACTTGCTGGTGGACCACGTCCCGAGGCTGGCCGAATGGTGCTGCGGGGCAATGATGCTGTTGCGTTGGGCGCACTGGCTGCCGGAGTAAAATATGTTGCAGCTTACCCCATGACCCCTTCCACAAGTATCACTGAACTCATTGCGGCGGAAGGAAAAAAGTTGGGCGTCAGCGTGGAGCAGGCAGAGGATGAGATTGCAGCCATAAATATGGCGATTGGCGCCGGCTATACCGGTGTCCGTGCCATGACCACCACCTCCGGCGGTGGCTTCTGCTTGATGACCGAGGCAATTGGCTTGGCCGGAAGCGCGGAAATTCCAGTGGTTGTTGTCAATGGCCAGCGTCCCGGGCCCAGTACAGGGCTACCCACGCGCACCGAACAGGGTGATTTGTTGTTTGCAGTGCATTCTGGCCATGGGGATTTTCCTGTTGCAGTTTTGGCCCCGGGCAGCATCGAAGAGGCGTTTTATATTATGGGCGATGCATTTAACTTTGCGGAGCAATACCAGATACCGGTGATTGTGCTGACTGATCAGTATCTTGCCGATAGCTTCCAGACGCTCTCGGAACTTGCCCCGGACCGGATTAAAATTGACAGAGGCAAATTGGCAGAGCCCAGTGAGAACTATAAGCGCTATCAGTTGACCAGTGATGGCATCTCCCCTCGTCTATTTCCCGGAGCCGAACCGGCTGTAGTTGTCTCGGCCGGAGATGAACATAACGAAGAGGGGCACCTGATTGAGGATGCCGAAACCCGGATTGCAATGATGGAAAAACGCATGAATAAATTAAAGCAGATCTCAGTTCTGCAGCCGGTAACATGTGGAGAAACAAAGCAGCCGACGCTCAGCCTAATTACTTGGGGCTCGACTTGGGGCATTGTTCAGGAAGCCGTGCAGGACTTGGTTAGTTCTGGAGTTTCTGTCCAGGGAATTCACCTGCCACAGTTGGCTCCGTTGCCGGCTGAAGCATTACAGGCCATTCTTTCTGCTGGGCCAGTATATACGGTGGAAAGCAACTTCAGTGGTCAACTGGCAACTTTGCTGAAAGGGCACGGCTTTACAATATCCGGAACGTGCAGCCGTTATGACGGCCGTCCACTGGAAGTGAGACAGATAATTGAGTATGTCAGGGAGGTGCAAGGTTGATGAGGGATATCAAAGAATATGCCGGTGGCACACCTGCTTGGTGCCCCGGTTGTGGTGACTTCGCGATCCTTGATGCTGTGAAGCAGGCGTTGGCAGAAATGGATATTTCCCCCTCCCGGGCAGTAGTAGTCTCCGGAATTGGTCAGGCGGGCAAATTACCCCACTATATGCGGGTGAACACCTTGAATACCCTCCATGGTCGGACCTTGCCAACAGCAACGGCTGTTACGCAGGTCAATCCGCAATTGACAGTGTTTGCTGTGGGCGGTGACGGAGATGGCTATGGCGAAGGCGGAAATCATTTTCTCCACGCCCTGAGGCGAAACCCTGATATGACTTACATCGTCTGCGACAACCGGGTGTTTGGCCTTACCAAGGGGCAGGCATCGCCGACCTCCGATGTCGGGACCCTGGGTGGGTTGACCCCCCAAGGAACTGTGTATCCAGCATTGAATCCGCTGGCGCTGGCAATAATGCTGGAGGCTGGTTCGGTGGCCCGTGGTTTTTCCGGCGCCAAGGAGCATCTGGTGAACCTAATAAAAGACGCGGTCAGGACACCGGGGTTCTCGCTAATAGATGTGCTGCAGCCATGTGTGTCTTTCAATAAAGTGAATACCTGGCAGTGGTATCGTGAGCGGGTTTATGAGCTCGAGGCCGACTATAATCCCACTGATCAGCAACAGGCGCTTGCGCTTGCGCGCCAGTGGGATGAGCAGATACCGATTGGTGTGCTTTATCGTTCCGGCCGCGAAAGCAGTATAGCGCCCGAAAACCTTGTTTCGGCAGAGCTGCGTCCGAACCTGGAACCGCTGCTGGACAGATATCGCGTATAAAGAATCTCCCCGTCAGGGGAGTTCTTTATTGGATTGCCAACAGATGGCAAGGGTGTTATACTGAGCAACGTAGTGGCCGGCAGGATTTTTGTTTTTAGAGGCGAAAACATACACTGTTGTTACATATATATAAATAACTCAACTTTCCCACTACAGAAGTGGTGATGAACCTTGAAAAATGAATATAATCACGCAACCAGCTGCAAACGTTCTTTGAGAAAAAGCGGCAGTGCGCCGATGAACTGGTCAATGAGCGCCTGAGCTTGATCTTCTGTCAAGACTGTAGAGTTTCTGAGCATGTCAATCATGGTATCGATCAGAAGTTTCACAGCTTTAGCATATTCGATATCTTTGATTTCATCACAAAGGCGAAAGAATATTTCACCCCACGTTTTCTCATCATGCTCAAGCCTTACAGATTCAGCAATCATCATGTAACGCAAGAAGACAATACTTGTGCTAGCAATTTGTGCTTCATAGGAGCGGCCCTGTGATTCTTTACTAAGTGCCAGATATGACTTGCACATTTTGAAGAAAACTTCGATATCCCAACGTTTTCCATAAATACGCACCGCTTCTTCGCTGCTGATTTTTGTCAGTCCAGCCGATCGTTAACATTCTGTAGCCTTTCTGAAATTTATGACTTGTATGATCAAAGACACGACTAAGTAGTTCAATCTTTTTACTACGATTTTTGCTATAAAGCGAGTCATCGATTACCAGTGCCGTCGCGCGGTTATCGTCAGTCAGCGTGTTGAAAAACGCGACCATTTTAGCTGCTACAGATAATAGAAATTTCTCCCAGTGGAATGTCTGTTGGTTGAGAAAACGATAGACTGTATTTTTGGCAAAAGGTAATGAATCGTCGGTCTGCAGTGTTCGCCACAAATTCTTATGGTTAAAAACCAGACTAAACAATGTTTTGAGTAAAAGCATGCAGCTAATGCCACTGGTTTTGTAAAAACCACATCTTTTAAGTAAACTAGAACTAATGTAGCGTTTGAAGAAAAGATTAATCTGTGTGTTTAAAACCTGTTCATTGTAAGCTGAATCTGATATAATCTTAGACATGAAAAACCTCCGAAGCGACTGGTATGACTGTGTTTGAGATGATTCAATTATACCATAACTGAGGTGGTTTTCCTTTGTTTTGACCACTATATGCGTGATTCTATATATTCATTTTTCAAGGTTCATATTGCTTTTCCCTAGTGGGAAAGTTGAGTAAATAATTGTTAGCGAGGGAGGGTGCCGGTTGCGTAGATTGCATGTTGTCTACAATCCTAAATCCCAGCGGGGCAAGTTTGCCGGCCAGATGGACAAATTGATTGGCACTGCCCAAAAGCATGGTTTTCAGGTAAGTTTTTATAGATTGGGCGGGGTCCGCCGCGATGCGGAGAACATGCTTGCCGGTCTCGATGACCAATCAGTGGTTATTGCCGCCGGCGGTGACGGGACTTTGCAAATGGTGGCAAGCGCATTTGTCAAGCATGACCTTGATCTGCCCATTGGCTTGCTGCCCTATGGCACTTCCAATGATTTTGGCGATTTTCTGGGTCTTGATACGGATATAAACAACCTTTTCTCCCACCTGGAGTCCGGAATGATTCAGCCAATTGACCTTGGTTTTGCCGGCGACTCCTGCTTTGTCAATGTCTTTAGTGCCGGACAATTGACCCGCACTTCCCATGAGGTGGAAAGACGTTATAAAAATCAGTTAGGAATGCTCGCCTACTATTTGCACGGGGTGGGGAATCTGCCCCGGATTACACCGTTCAGGTTGCGTGTTCGTGGCCAATTAAATCTCGAGTTGAATTGCCTCTTATTCTTGGCCACCAATGGCGGCAGTGCCGGTGGCTTCCGCAATCTCGCCCCCCGGGCCCGCCTTGATGACGGTTTGCTGGAAATTATTATTGTTCGAGAGTGTTCCTGGGCGGAGATGGCCGGCGTCTTCTGGGGCGTGCTGCGGGGTGAACATCAAAATAACCCCAGCGTTGTCTATACTCAGGCCAGTAGTTTGGAGATAATTGGCCCCGATGATATAGCTACAGATGTTGATGGTGAATGGGGACCGGCTCTGCCGACAACGCTTAGGGTGCTCCCGGCGCGATTGCGTTTGATTGGACCAACCACCGGCCAAGTTAATCTTGACTAAAGTAGAGGAAGGGGTGGGATGAGGTGGATCAGGAGTTTAATCAAGGGTCTGGCCACTCCGAGTGCGACCGAGTGCGATGATAATGTTGGAGGCGGTGCCAGTCCCCTCAGCGGCGGTTTGCGAGTTTTGCTTTTCGTCCTCAGCTTTTTCGTGCCAATTGTCGGGGTGTTGGTGGGGATTATTCTCATAAATAACCCGCTGCCGGAAAACCGTAGGTTCGGCAAGTGGCTGCTAATCTACTCATTGGTTATTTTCGTCCTACTGTGCATATGCGGAATCTTGGCGTTTGCCGGTCTCTTCTGGGGGCAAATTCCCCAAGAATTGCTGGCGAGTATCTGATCAATGCGTCAACTGATAGTTTATTTAGGAAGGGCCGTCTGTCATCAGTTCTCTGACCGCAGCCTGACTGTTGGGGAGCAGCTGCCTGTCTGTGCCCGGTGCGCAGGAATTTTCGTCGGTGTATTAATCAGTCACCTTTGCTTAGTTCTTTTCCCCGATAAACGCCGGACTTTGCCTTTGCTGTCGGTCAGTATCTTGCTGGCATTGCTATGCTTCCCCTGGCCTGGGATGGGTTGACCTCCTATCTGGGATTGCGGGAGTCCACCAATCTGCTGCGTTTAGTTACCGGTATGTTAATGGATTGCGTTCTGCCCCTGTTTTGTTTGCCCCTGGTTAACGATGATCCGCGGCCGGTTCCGGGGCAGAGTTTGAACTGGCTGGATTTATCTGGACTTGTGGCGGCGGGCCTGGTGGTTGGAGGCGGTGTTTATCTTGCGAAACCTGCAAGTTGGTGGTTGTGGGCCCTGGTGATTGCTGCTGGCCATTTCCTATTTTGGCATCCTCCGGCTGATTTTTGCCAGACTAGGCCGGGATTGGCTGTGGGCTTTGACAGCATATGGGCTGTTTATCCTAGTTATGAATCTGGCGCGTAATATCGTCGGTGCATAGGAGGTTAATTATGAGTGATTATGATCCCAGGCCGTTTGGATGACGGTGTTGCGTTTTTACTCTATATCCTTAGCTTATTTGTGTTTTTGGTCGGGATTATCGGAGGGATTATACTGCTTACCAATCCCCTGGAGCGAAACCGGGAGATTGGCAGAAATATGATGATTATTGCATTGGTCGGGCCGTTGCTGATAGCATTGGTTTGCTGTTTGGGCAACGCTGCCATCCTGCCCTTCCGATTGAGATAGCAAAAAGCGGGCCGTGTGGGCCCGTTTAAATTTCATATACGCTTAAGCTTTCAGCCAGTTCCCGAGGCAAGCGCGCTTCAATTATTACGTGCTCCCGGCTAAATTCTATAGGTGTTATTTGCCCGGGCTGGCTGCGGCTGATCTTGCGGTATATTTCCAGCGGTAGGCGGGCGCGCAGAAAAATCCGCGGATTCATCCTGGCGATAATTGCCTCTTTAAGCGCAGGAATATTTTTGCCTGTGCTGGCGGAAATGGGGATATGGGGAGGGGCTTCCCGAAACAGGGATGCCAACTCACCAAGATTGTCTACTAAATCGATTTTGTTGGCGGCAATGATCTGGTCCTTATCCTGACACTCCAACTGGGTAAGGACGGCGTTAACCTCTGCCAAGCGTAGATGCGCTTCCGGCTCGGCGACATCGACAACATGCACCAAGAGGTCAGCATGCACGGCCACTTCCAGGGTGGCTTTGAAAGCTGCTATCAAGTGATGGGGCAGGCCGCTGATGAAGCCAACGGTGTCGCTGATAACCAAAGGGCCCTGGTCCGTTTCCAAACGGCGGGAAAGGGGATCAAGGGTGGCAAAGAGAGCGTCGGCGGCATATGTGTCAGCAGCTGTTATAGAATTGAGCAAAGTTGATTTACCGCTGTTGGTATAACCGACAAGGGCGACCTGAAACACACCTGCCCGCTGGCGACGCTGCCGAATCAAGCTGCGATGCTTTTCCAGCGCCTTGATTTCCCGTTTTAACACATTTATTCGATGGCGGATATGGCGCCGGTCCGTTTCCAACTTGGTCTCGCCCGGTCCGCGGGTGCCAATGCCGCCGGCCAGTCTGGATAAATCCCGCCTCTGGCCCACTAACTTGGGAAGCTGATATTGGAGTTGGGCCAGTTCCACCTGCAGTTTACCCTCTTTGGTGTTGGCCCGGCGAGCAAATATGTCGAGGATAAGTTCGCTGCGGTCAATGACTTTTGCCGACAATTTTTTTTCTAGATTATTAACCTGGGACGGCGATAGTTCACAATCAAAAATAACTGTGCTAACTTGATTCTCTTCAAGATAAATACCGATTTCGTTTACCTTGCCTGGGCCGAGATAATAGCGTCGGTCCGGCCGGTCCCGATGTTGGATGAAGTCTTCAATAATCTCAACTTCAGCGGTCTTTGCCAGAGCGGTTAGTTCTTTAAGACTGATATGCTCCTTGATACTGCCACCGTCCTGCCAAAGGGCGACGGCAACTGCTTTTTCATTCATTACTACACCTCCTGCATCATGTATAGTTTATCATATTCCCCTTTTTATTTACCAAAAAATGATATAAAATAGGGTTGTCGTATAAACTTTGGACCGCTGGCTATATTAAAATCTGAGAAAAGGAGGGTTTGGTATGAAAATGTATGTTGACCAAGATTTGTGTATTAGCTGTGGCGTGTGTATCGGTATCTGTCCTGATGTCTTCGAATGGAATGATGACGAAAAAGCGGAAGTTGTTGTAGAAGAAATCAGCGAAGATTTGCAAGAAGAGGCCAGAGAAGCCCAGGAGGCCTGTCCTACTGAAGCGATTCTGGACAAAGAATAACATCCCCGCCTGCCGGCGGGTTGTTTCCTAATAATAATTATTAAGTGCAAGGAGTTGTGAAAATGTCCAAGCTAGTTATTGTTGTGGACAGTGCCTGTGATCTGCCTGCAGAATTGTGCGAAGAGTTGAGCTTGCAGATTGTGCCCCTTTATGTCAATTGGAGCGGAAAGACATTTAAGGACCGTGTGGAATTGGATACCGACAGTTTTTATCCGCGACTGCTTTCAGAATCAGAGTTGCCTCAGACATCCCAGCCTACCCCCGGTGACTTTGTCAGTGTGTTTGAGGAGTTGTTGGACCAGGGTAAGGACATTCTCTGTCTGACCATCTCATCGCAGCTTTCCGGCACTTACCAGAGTGCAGTTGCTGCCAAGCAACAATTGGAAGGTCAGGGAACGATTGAGGTCATTGACACTTTGGCTGCTTCGGTTGGACAAGGACTGTTGGCCGTCGAGGCCGCCAGCCTCGCCAGTGAGGGTAAAGAGCTGCCTGAGATAGTAGAAGCGGTTACAGAAAAGCGGGACCGACTGCGGTCGATTTTTACTATTGATACGCTGGAAAACCTTGTCCGGGGTGGACGACTTAGTAAGTTGCAAGGCGGCTTGGGTACGCTTTTGGATATTAAACCCGTTTTGCATTTGGAAGCAGGGAAAATTATGCCCTTGACCAAAGTTCGCTCGCGAAAGCGTGCGCTGGCGCTGCTGGACACCGAGTTGGAAAAGCAGGGCGTGAATCTGCAGGGTCAAGTAATGGGTGTCAGCCATGTCCGGGAACCGGAGTTGGCAAAACAAAAAGCCGATTTGCTCCGGGAGAAATACGGGGCTAAGGATGTAATTATTGGTGAAATCGGTTCTGTTATCGGGACCCATACCGGCCAAGGTTGTGTTGCGATTTTCTTCTATGGTGAAAAGCGCTAAGAATGGTTTGCCTGCACGGATGTGCAGGTTTTTTTGTTCCCGGCTGCCGTTGCTTAACTAAGTTAACTAAATAACGGTAAGCGATTAACAAGGGAAGGTGTTCGCTGTGAGCCCCCGGGTTTGCAGGAAAGGTATATGTTTTCGGCCAATATACTTGTATAATATTGCCTATAGAGGTTTTGGTCATAAATTTTTGAGGGGTGAGGGGATTGAAAATTGTGGCGGTTACAGCGTGCATCGTGGGAATTGCCCATGGTTATTTGGCGGCGACAGCGCTGAAAAAAGCGGCAGCGGCCAGAGGTATTAAGATCAAGGTTGAGACCCAGGGGGGGCTGGGCGTAATCAACCAGCTTTCTGCCGAAGATGTGGAGAATGCTGACATTGTTATTTTGGCTGTTGACACTGAGATTTCCGGACCGGAAAGATTTGAAGGGAAAAAGGTGATTACTGTCAAGGTCTCGGAGACAATTAAGGACGCGGATTCGGTTCTGGAAATGGCGCTGAGCAAAGTTGGCTAACTCCAAACGTATTTCCGCTGGAAAAGCGACCAGGGAATACCTGGTATACTGGTTTTCGGGCACAGGAAATAGCTGGTTGCTTGCCCGCACTGCAACCGCCGTCTTGCGGCAACAGGGGGCGACGGTCAGATTGATTGACATGTCTGTGGGAGGTGTTGTGCAGGGTTCCGCCGACCAGGTGCTGGTGTTTTGCTATCCTGTTTACGGTTGGGGGATGCCACGCTTGGTGGCACGTTTTATAAATAGCTTGCCTGTATCTAACCAGCGGGCAGTGCTTATAGCCACCATGGGCGGTGAACACCCTGGAGTCGCGCTCGCCCACGCTCGCAAAATACTTTCCGTCAAGGGGTGCACAGTTATCGGTGCCCGGGCGTTTACACTACCGAATAATTACCCCATGGGCCGCGTACCCAAGGATTCGGAGCGTTTGCTGGCCGCTGCTGTGGGGGACGTCCGGGAATTTGCCAACAGGGTAAATAAGGAAAAGTTGCTCGCACCTGAGGTTTCTTTACCTGCTTATGTGTTCAGTCGTTTGGCAAATATGGGTTTTTGGGCTACTCTGGGGCTCAGCGCCCGCGGGTTTCGGGTAACTGATAAGTGCAACGGCTGTGAGTATTGTCGGCGTGTTTGTCCGGCGGCCAATATAGTAATTGAAGGCAAGCTCCCTGTTTGGGGCAGAAAATGTGAACAGTGCCTGCGTTGTGTTCAACTTTGCCCTAGGGCGGCGGTAGAGTTCATGGGTCTAAGGGAAGGCGGACGTCCCCGGTACCGCGAACCATCGCTGAATCCTAATGATTTTATCATTAGGCCCTGATATCGCTCCCTGCGTCAACAGCGGGGAGATTTTATTATTTAGGGCGGTATTTAAGCGCTTGCGCGTATGATATAATTGATTAAAGAAATATCTGGCATCAATTTTGGAGGTGAGCAGATGAGTTTGCCACGTTATTTATTGTTGGACTTGACTCGAAAGACTTCCGAGTCCTACCCGGTTTCAGAAATGTTTTATCGCACTTATTTGGGCGGAAAGGCATTGGCAGCCCGGATTTTGCTGGCAGAAACCAAGCCCGGTCTTGATCCGTTGGCGCCGGAAATGCCGCTAATTGTTAACACCGGGCCCCTCACCGGCACGGGCGCCCCTGCTTCAGGGCGGTTTAATGTCACCACCAAGAATGTTTTGACCGGCGGCATTGCCAGCTCCAATTGCGGCGGGAATTTTGGTTTTAAACTGCGGAAGGCGGGCTGGGACGGCATAATTATCCGCGGTCGGGCGGAACAACCGGTGTATATTGAGATCAGCGAGGCCGGCGTTAAATTTCATGATGCCCGTGAACTTTGGGGCAAGGATACCGAGCAAACCCAGGCAATGCTGCCCCGGCAGGCGGGAAAACTGGTCATCGGCCCGGCGGGAGAAAATTTGGTTCACTACGCCAGTATTGTGTCCCAGGAACGGGTTGCCGGGCGCTGTGGTGTAGGTGCTGTGATGGGCGCTAAGAATCTTAAGGCGGTTATCGCCCATGGAACAGCGGATATTCCAATGTCAGAACCGGAGAAGTTCCGGAAGTTTAATCGCCGCTGGTTGGAACGTATTCGGGCCAATAAATTGACCGGCGAAGCACTGCCCCGCTATGGCACCATGGGATTTATCAGCAAAGGAAGCACTGTGGGGCTGTTGCCGGTGCGCAATTTTTCAGATTCCTCATTTAAAGGTGCCGAAAATATTTCTGGCGAGCGCTATGCAGAAACACTCCTTACCCGTAATTTCGGGTGCATTGCCTGTCCGATACGCTGTGGCCGTCGGCAAATGATTGGAGACCGGGAAGTTAAGGGTCCGGAGTACGAAACTGTTGGCCTATTGGGGGCCAATTTGGATAATGATAACCTTGAACTTATTGGTCGTTGGAACTATACGGCCGATTTGATGGGGCTCGATACAATCTCCCTTGGTGGGACATTGGGTTTTGCCATGGAACTGCAGGCCAGGGGACTGGCTGACCTCTGCGTGGAGTTTGGCAAAACTGACAATATCAATGCATTGATCGAGGATATCGCACATCGACGTGGACCCGGTGAGGAGTTGGCCAATGGCAGCCGCTGGCTGGCGGAAAAATATGGGGGCGCTGAATTTGCTCCCCACGTGAAAGGAATGGAATTGCCTGCATATGACCCCCGTCGTTCGGTGGGGCTGGGGCTTGGTTACGCCACTTCCAACCGTGGTGCATGTCATCTAAACGGTGGTTATATGGTGTTTTTGGAAGCCCTAGGGCCTGTGAATGTAAATCCTCAAACTGCTAAGGGAAAAGCGGCGCTGACGGTGTTAATGCAGAATATGATGGAAGCAATTTCATTATCCGGCGTCTGTCTGTTTACATCCATGGCGTTGTTTCCCAACAGCCTCCACCGTATGCGCCCCAGTGGCGCCCTTGCCCGGATGATGGGTAAAACCCTGGAGCGAAGCGCAATTATGCTGGGACCTGTTAATCGCAAGCCCAGTCTGATGAAGATAAACACCAGCCTGGTTCCCTATCCCAAGGCGCTTCAGTATGTAACCGGAATCAAGATGAACTTGGGCGCTTTTCTCCGGGCCGGTGAAGCGGGCTATAATCTGGAGCGCGTGTTTAACCTGCGGGAAGGGCTGAAGGTTGACGATGATATGTTAAATGAGCGCTTTTTGAGTACACCCCAGATCCCGGAGCGGGAAGAAACTATTGTGCCCTTGGCGGATATGTTGCCGGCTTATTACAGGAACCGGGGGTGGGATGAAGCCGGCGCGCCCACTGCCGCCAAGCTGAGCCAGCTGGGGATTTCCGATGGCGATTATTGAGTATTATGGCGAACTGCGTAGCTACACCGGGTGTACACGGGAAGGGGCGGATGTAAGTAGTCTACGCTCTGTATTTCGTTATATCCGGGAGCACTATGGGCGTGACGCCGAGGCCTTGGCCCGGAAATGCGCTGTGATAGTGGACGGGGTAAATTACAATTTTTGTGCCCGGCAGCAACGGGTGCTGCACCAAGATACGGTTTTAGCCCTGTTTCCGCCGGTTGCTGGTGGTTAAATGGGGGAGATAGTTGTTGAAAGTGGTATTCCCCGCGCTAGGTTGATTGCTTACTTTGCAGAAGCGGCTTCAAACAGAGAAGAGAATTGTTTTCGGGGAGATGGGTGGCAGGTCCAAGTTGATGCTGAACAGGTCGTCTATATGGGAGCACTCGCTATAACCAGAACAAAGCTGCGCATTTCGGGCGCAAATAGCGGTCGTATTCTCGCTGACTACCGGCTGCGATTTCTCTCTGCCGGTGGCTAAATTGAGGGGAGGATGAATACGTGAATATGCGACAGGGACGTTTGTTGGGGGTGGACGGTCTCAATCTCTCCTGGTATAGCTGGCTGCCGGAGCGGCAGGCGAAAGCGGTGGTGCTGATAATTCATGGCTATGGCGAACACGCTCGCCGTTACGGTAATGTAATCAACAAGTTGGTGCCCGCTGGTTATTCTGTGTATGCCTTTGATCTCCGTGGCCATGGTGAGAGTGAGGGTGTGCGCGGACATGTGGATTTATTTTCCCATTATGTTGAGGACACGGCAAGGTTTATGGACGAGATTGTTAGACCTGGTACTCCAGATATACCTGTCTTCTGTCTCGGGCACTCTATGGGCAGTATTATCAACATGAATTATGTATCTAAGTACGGTAGTCACTTACGCGGGTATGTCCTCTCAGGGACAGGATTTGCTTCGCCATTGAACAAACCGGGGTTGGACTTCTTTGCGGCGCTTCTCAGCAAACTGACGCCCGCAAGCACAATAAAATTTCCCCTTCCTCCGGAATTTATCAGCAGAGATTCTGAAGTGGTAGAAGCATACCGACAGGATCCGCTTGTCTTTGATCGTCTTAGTTTCCGCCTGGCGGCAGAAATGAAGCGAGCCCTTACTCAGGGAACTGCGGCGATATCAACTCTGACGCTGCCAGTATTGCTTCAATGCGGCAGCGCTGATCAATCTTTCACCGGTCAGCGGGCTCTGTTTGAGAATCTGCAGGCAGAGGATAAGACGCTACACCTCTATCAGGGGTTGAAGCATGAAGTATATAATGAATTGGAAGCAGATCGCGCTCGGGTGTTGGCGGATCTTTTGGCCTGGCTGGATGCGCGGATTTAGGGGCTTTGCCCCTTTTTTGTTTGCCTGAGCAGGAAAACCTGTTGTAATGGTGGAATTGTTTTAGGTACTAATAGCAGGAGGCCGTGCAATGAAAAAACTTATAATTTTACTACTAGTTATGGCATTTGTCCTGTTGATACCTTCCGGAGCACGGGCTCTGTCTGATGCAGAGCAAGAATGGGGCGAACTCCAGGTGGTACTGGATTTTGCCCGGGGGCATGAATTAATACTGTTTTTGCCTGCCGCCCTGGAGTCGCAACCGTTTGTTGAAACAACTTTGGAACTGGCGGGGCCGCAAGCGGCATTGGGCGATACCAACACTGTCGGCGATGTCCAGGTAATCAGCGTTCAGGCGCCTAGGCTGATAGACTCCTTGGGAAGGGACAAAACGTATACCGCCGATTTGTCCAGGCTCAACCTGTTGGCAGACCAGCATGGCCTGGATTTCTCAGGTTTTTTTGTGATGCGACGTACGTTTGGAGTGTTTGCTTATAATTTGTCCGCGGCTGATGTTGACGGCAATCCTCTGGCTGTCAAAGGAGTTGAGGATACAGAAGTATGGTGGGAAATTCCTCACGGAAATCCATCTGTGTTGGTCGCCAGCATGAGTTTGAACCTAAGGTGGGCATGGCCGGTGTTTTTGCCCGGTTATCTGATTATGGCTTGGGCTGTTGCGTTGTTGTTTGTGCACCGTAAGTTCAGCATCCGGTATCGGCGCCTCTTAATCGCTGTCAATGTCCTGATCAGTTTGCTGGCAGCCCATTCTATGGTTGTCGTGGGCTGGCCGTATGTTTTCGATTATCTTTTTGCCCGGACTGGAATTGGTGAAAACTGGGTGGTTGTTATTGCTATATTCCTTGGTTTTAATTTGTTTGTTTACAGTTCCTGGTTGGATTATCGTGTTGCCACCAGCGATGGTGTCGACAATTTACTATCATTGTTTTTCGGTGCGCTGGTTCTGCTGGTGTTCTCTTTGGGTATGCTTGGCTGGCCGCTTGTCGCCGGGGTATCATTGTGGCTGGCTCTCGGCTTGTATATGGCGGCCTCGGTGATTTTGCCCGTGTTCCTGGCGCCTGTAGGATACCGATTGCTTGGGGGCAGGGATTTACATAATCCTCAGGTTATCGCCAAGATTAATTTTTGGGGTTCCCAGCTCGGAGTTGATATCGGTGCTAAACTTATTGTCTCCCTGGGAAACGGCAGGCTGGCGGCGGCATTTTGGCGGCCGTTTAAAGCACCGGCGCTGGTGGTTAATGATTTCTTCGTCAACAGTATGACAGCTGAAGAACAAGATTTTGCCTTGGCGCAGCGGCTGGCTTGGATTAAAACCGGGTATGGTCTACACGTCAAGGGGTTGATTGTAAGCAGCTGCCTGATTGTACTTGGGATAGCGTTGCCCTATTTTATTCCGGTCAGCACTGCCTATAGTGCACTATCCGGGATGATTGGGGCGGCATTGCTTTGGCTTTTTGTCTATGCGCCCCAGCTGCGACGGCAAGAGGCAGCGGCTGCGGGAATGGCCCGGAAATTAACAGGGATTGTCAAAGTTTCCGGTGCGCTGGCATCGGGATTAGAGGTTGAGCAGCTCGGTGAAGGGGAGGGAAATAATGGATTATAGATGTATCGTCTCTGATGATATGGATATCGGCGGTGTGCTGCGGATAGCCAGTCGCCTTTTCGTTCATCGGTTAGTGCCGATTGCCACAGTCCTTTTGTTGGTGGCGGTTGCAGAGTCAATTTGGTTTTACGGACAATCAGCTTGGATTCCGGGGGTTCCTGGTGAAGATTTGTGGGCCACACTCCTGGATGCCATCGTGCCCCTTGTCCTTTCCGGCTTGATGTTCCTTTCGCTGATGGTTATTATTGCAAAGACCATTGACAACAGTTATACAGACTGGTTCGCTGTCTGGGGCGTGGTCTGGGCACGATTGCCTGCGTACATCGGGACTTCACTGATGTTGACTGTGTTTATTTTTGGCCTCTCGTTACTGTTGATTGTGCCGGCGATTATCTTTGGCGTGTTTTGGTTATTTTGTCTACATGCGGTGGCTTTGCGCAAACGGGATTTCCTTGCCGCCTTGTCATATAGCAAGGAAATAGTCAGCGGCCGCTGGTGGTTGATGCTGGGATACATCGTTTTGACAATGATTTCTGCGGCCGTAATTATTTGGCTCGGTGCTGCCCTTTCATTTATTCCGACGCTATTACTCAGCATGTTTGCATTTATGCAGCCGCTCCTCGGGTTAATCTACGTTTTTGCGATTTACTTGCTGATGAGTTTCATCGCCGTAGTCTGGACAGTACTGTTTTTGAATCTGGATATTCGGAAGGGTCCGGCGGCGAAGATTGGCGAAACCCGAGCGATTCTGGAATAGTCCGGCAAAAAACCATAGAATAAGGGGCTGTCGCACTAGCGGCCTCTGAAAAAAACACAAAAGACGGCGACTGGTAGTATCCAGAAGCCGTCTTTTGGTGTAAAATATAGTTATGGCAAACAATATCTTACAACCAAAGTATACATCAACCGGGAGTGTATATCAACTGGTAATACCCATGGATATCGGTGAACTAATCCCGGAGGACGATTCAGTGAGGCTACTCAGCGCAGTGCTTGAAAGGATTGATTATGGTAAATTACACGCTGCGTACTCCCGGCTAGGGAGAATCGAGAGATCGCCAGAAAGTCTATTTAAAATACTGGTATATGGATACATGAACGGCATTTATTCAAGCCGTGAGCTAGAGCGAGCCTGCCGCCGAGATGTTAACTTCATGTATCTCTTTGGCCGAGCGTCGGCACCCGATCACGCCACCATCGCTCGTTTTCGCAGTG
>VEMY01000051.1 GCA_009711825.1 Bacillota bacterium
GGATAAACAGAAACTTCCTCCAGTTAGTGCGCGGCGATTTCAGAAACCGATAGACGGTATCTTTGGCTACGGCTTGGGTACTCGATAACAGGCGAAGAAATGGTTTGCCAGTAAAGGCCAGAGAGAATAAACACATCACTGCTGGGAATACCTTTTTCTTTGCGTCCATTAGATTGAGTCAGAATGGTTGTGATGCGGGCTTCTTTCAGAAAAGCTGAAATTGAAGACTGGACAGTGTTTTCATCAAGCAGATTATTTGGTAACATGGTAGTGCAAGAACACCCTTTCGCTGGTTGTTGGGGTTTTGGCACTTCCATTTTACCAGCAAGGGGTGTTTTTGTACACCTTTGAGGCCAATAAAGTCAGGGGTTTACGGGTGTTTTACACCTGCGAAACTTGAGTTCTTAATAAATAAAAGGACAAGTCAATTTCCCAAAACCAATACCGAAACCGACTTCACACCGGCAGCCAAAAGCTTATCTGTGCACGCTGCCGCGGTGCCACCGGTGGTGAAGACATCGTCGATTAGCCATACATCCTTATTTTTCAAGACTTCGCCGCCTGTATAGCGAATAAATTTTTCCAATCCGCGCAAGCGATCGTCCCGTCCCATTTCTACCTGGGGCCGGCGCCCGGGAAGCCGCTTAAAAACTTGCAAAAAATTGGCAGCACTAAATTCGGCGATCTTTTTCGCCACAAGCTCAACCGCATCAAAGCGGCGCCAATCTCTGCCTGCCCCCGGCGCCGGTACTACCGCATCAGGCAAAGCCAGTTCCAAGCTCCGGGCCAGGGCGAAGAGCTCCCCGGCCATATCAAGCGCTGTCTCCCGGTCCCGGCCCGCCTTCACCGCCAGCACTGCCTGACGCCAGGGCCCCTTATAGGCAGCCAGGGCCAAAACCGACTGGTAACGATGCTCCAGGGGCACACAACGATGAGGGGTAGAGCTGCGCCCACAGCGATAGCAACCCCGCCCGCCATGAAATTGCACGGCTTCCAGGCATCCGGAACATAAACCAAGCCGGCTGCGCTTACCCTGGCCACAGGCCAGGCAAAGGGGTGGAAACAAAGCGTCCAATAACGGCCTGAACATAGCAACCTCCCAAAAAAACCAGGGTGCGTGTCCGCCCTGGTTGATACTACTATTTTCTTCATTTATACTCCTTTTCCTGCCCAAACCCTGCCTTTTCTTGATCCCTACAGATCCGTCATCACACCTAAATCTAAAGTTTTTTAAATTATGGCTTGTAAATATGAATTTTAGGTGATATATTTACCCTAGACTTGAGCTTTTGGAAGTCACATATTAAATATGTTAAGGGAGTGGCCCTGGATGGCAACGAAATTATTTAACCGCAATTTTACTCTACTCTGGCTGGGACAGTCTGTCTCCCAGTTGGGAAATGGCGCCGGGTTTATCGCCGTTATGTGGTGGATTCAGACCACCACCGGCTCTGCAATGGCCCTGGGAACCCTGGCGATGATTCAGTCTCTGATTGGCGTCGGCCTCGGTCCCTTTGCCGGAACTTTGGTCGATCGCGCCAACCGCAAACATATAATTGTACTCAGCGACCTGGTCCGGGGCCTGCTCAGTTTGCTGCTGGCCTGGCTGGTCTTTACTGACGGCCTTACCCTGCCCGCGCTCTTCCTGGTGAAAGGTATTACCGCCGTCTGCGCCCACTTCTTTTATCCGGCTATCGGCGCTTCCATCCCCCTGTTGGTTCCCGATAAGGAACTGGAGCGGGCAAACTCCCTGAATCAAATCACCATCAACCTGGTGAATATAATCGGATTTGGCGCCGGCGGCATTTTGGTGGCCCTGACCGGCGTGCCCGCCCTGCTCCTAATCAACGGCCTTGCCTTTATTGTCTCGGCCATCTCAGAAATGTTCATCCATATTCCAACTGTGAATAAGACCAAACCCGTAGGCGGGGCCAGGGCTTTCCTGGGTGAGATTGTCACCGGCATCCAGTATATCCGGGGCAACCAGGTTCTGTTCAAAATTCTTCAGGTGGCGATGATTCTCAACTTTTTCTTTGCCCCCTACTTTGTCCTCCTGCCCCTCTTTGTCAGCGATCACCTGGGCGCCGGCAGCGATGTCTACGGTTACCTGCTCAGCGCTCAGATGCTGGGTGCGCTGACGGCCACTTTGATCATCTCCCTGAGCCAGGTTGTCAAGCGCAACCTTTGGCTGGTGAAATGGGGCTTAGTGATACAGGCGGCGACAATGCTGGTCTTGCCCTTCCTGCCCCGGGAGCTTTGGCTCATTCACACCGGACTCTTCGCAGTAGGCGGCCTCTTCAACGCCTTTGTCAATATCTTCTTTGGCGCCCTGGTTCAACGCACTTCCGACCCCAAACATCTGGGCAAAGTCTTCGGGGTCATGAGCACCATGACCGGCGGCCTTCAGCCCCTTTCCCAGGGCTTATCGGGAGCACTGGCCGACTTCATCAAAGTGCCTGTAATTTACACAGTCTGCAGCATCGCCAACGGCGCCAGCGGTGTGATGTTTACTCAGATCCGTGGCATCGACCGCTTCCTTGCGGGGGAGAAACAACCCCAAGAGCAACCTGTGGCCGCCAAAACTGCCACTGCCAATGCTTGACACACTCTAAGTCAAGTATGCACCCTGCCCCAATCAACCATATGGAGGGATATCATGAACCTGGAATTGTTCTTGCTTTCCATCCTGCTTTTTCACCAGACCATAGGCATAATCGGCCTCAGGGGCTATGTGGACAGACCGGAGCTCATCAGCCCCGATACCATCGGCTATGCATTATTTGTCACCTTGTTTGTGCTCTATACTATTGGTCTGCCCGCGAGCCGCCTGATACTGACACTGTTGCTCGGCCTGGTCTTGGTTGGGTTCTGGCATTTCCATTGGAAGCTGTATCTTTTCGGGGCCAGCGAGAAAAAGATCACCGGCTACAACCGGTACTTTAGCGGCACCCACCGGATTCTACCGGCGTCAGAAGCCCGGGTAGTTCCTGACACTTACCATATCGTTCATACCCTCATAATCGCCGTTAACCTTATAGTCCTGACAGTAACTAGTTAGCCAGAAAATGCCCAGGAAACCTCCGTCCCCCGGTGGGCAAACTTTTTAGCGTAAATCACCCTTTTGGGTGATTTACTCGTTTCTGGCCCGATGAGATGATGGATATGTCTAAGATGAAGGGGGGATTTACTTGACAGTTCATGATCAGTCCACCGCTGAACGGAAGACAGTGGCCAGAGATGGTTTTTCCGCAACAATAGACCTTCCCGATTTTGCCATCGCCCAAGCTAAGTCCCAAAAAATAACGCGCATAATTATGGTTGCCCTGATCCTGATTATTTGGCTTGTGTTCTTGGGCTTGGCTGCCTTCGGTAACATGGAGTTTTCCACCAGCGCAATTCAGGCTACATTCGTATCTGCAGTACTCCTGATACTCTATGCTTTTACCAGCGTCAAACAAAAGCGCGACAAAACCTGGACGGGAACGATTGTCGACAAAAAGATTGTTATGAAACGCCGCCGTAACCATGACAGCGACCACAGTTATATCCAAACCGAGAAGCATCATGTTCTCTTCATCCGGAGAGACGACACCCTCAAAACTGTGGAATGGGACTTGGCAAATCGGGAGGATTTATACAACTTCTATGAAGTTAGTGACCGGATCAAACATCATGCCCGCTTTATGTTTAATGAAAAACAAGATAAGTCCCGGGACTCCCAAACCCTCTGCATAAATTGTGGCCGGTTCAGCGAGCGCGGCCAGGAAAAGTGCCGTTTTTGTAAACTTCCTCTCCTCCAATAAAAGACCGGGCTAACGCCCGGCCTCTTTCTATCCATGCAGTTCCTCTGTAGAAACGAAATGTCGAATCTTGCCGAAACTTGCCCATTTAAGCTCCGTCCCCCGATGGGCAGAAACTGGCGCAATCAACCTCCGTCCCCCGATGGGCAACTAGCGGATGTAGTCGGAGAGCAGGACGAACTCGTAGCCCCAGCTGCGCACTTCGTCGATGAACCGGGGCAGCACCCGCAGGGTCACTTCCGGATTGTCGTGGAAGAGCACAATGCTGCCGGGCTTTAGGCCTTTCAGCGCCCGCTCAAGCACAATCTCTTCATCGTCAAATTCCCAGTCTCGACTGTCCACATCCCAGAGCAGTATATGATAACCCAGCTCCCGGCTGATTTCATCTACCTGCTCATCCCGGGAACCATAGGGCGGGCGGAAGAAGGGCCGGACGTTGATTCCCAAATCCAGCAGCACATCTGTGCATCTGGCAATCTCCCGCTCCACCGCTCGGGCAGACAGCTCAGTCAGCCTGGGATGGGACCAGGAGTGATTGGCGACATCATGACCCGCGGCGACAATTGCCCGGGCCAGGCCAGGGTTTGCAGCTGCCTGCTTGCCCAACAGAAAAAAGGTGGCCGGCACTTTCTTTTCTTCCAGGATCGCCAACAGCTCCCTGGTCCGTGCTCCTGGACCGTCATCGATGGTCAAGGCGACCACCGAATTGGCTGTCGGCATCCGCCGGTAGACATTTGCCGTTGTCAGCGGTCTTCGCCGGGGAGGAACAGCCGTGCGGGACGCCGGCTCGGCAAGCCGGGCAACTGGCTGCACAACACCGGGCGGCGTCTTCGGCTCTGGAAGCTGCACCGGCAGCTGCGACCGCTCCGGCGGCATCTCCTGCGGCATCTCCGGCGGCGGCACTCCCGCCGTGCCTGAAATCACAATTGTAAGCAGCAAATTAGCCACCAAATAGGTAATGTTAATCCAGGTGTTTTTGTCCATGATATGTTCTCCCCCCTGCCCTAATCTATGTCGGGCAGGGAGAAAATTAGAACTGCTCAAGCAACGCCCGCAACAGTTCCAGCTTGTGCTTTAGCTCCCTGTCCCGGTCCGTATATCCCAATTTGGTGAGAACCAATTCTGCCTGTTGCATCCGGGCGCGCACCGAGACCAACCCCTGATAACAGGGTAGCTGCCCTGCCTGCAGCTGGATTATACAGCCGTCATCGGCGGGAAGAATGCCCACGACCTGGGCAAAGTTTACATACCCCAGCCGGGGAACAGCCGGCGCCAGAGCCAAGGGCACCAATACCAAATCTGGCGCCAGGGGCAGAGGCGTGTAATTGCGGCAATAAAGTATGGACCGGCAGCGTTGACGCAACGCCGCGATGTCCACGGCAAAATGACGCGCCAGCGCAATTACAAGCGAGCGCACCTGCCTGGGGTCCGGGAGGATACGGCCATCGGCAAGATAGAGCTTGCTGCAGTCGGAGCCGCTGGGCGCAATCGCGGCCAGGGCATGGACAACCGTCGCCAAGGCAACTTTTTGCATCTATAACTCCCTCCCAATACCCAGTGTATGCCCTCCCGTCACCACCGGGTCAGGGCACCTCACCCGGTGCCCATCCGGGGACGGAGGTTGACCTGCCCACTTGGGGACGGAGGTTGATTGAGCCAGTTTCTGCCCAGATAACCTCCGTCCCCCGATGGGCAGACCACAAAAAAATAGGGGGCATTTTCGCCCCCCAGTCTAGAACTCCAGGACCGGTTCTACTTCCCTGAGCACTGTCTGCGCCCGCACCTTTGCCACCAAACCGCCGCCGTTACTGGTAATTACGTCGGCGGCCAGCAATTCGTCCATCGCCTCCTCAACCGCGGCCGGGTCTATCGGCTCCAGCGGTTCGGGAATCGAAATCGTTACCCGGCCGCCGGCATTGTTGAGAAACACCAACTGCAGTGTCCGCATCCATACACCTCCTCTCTTTGTAAATCAAATCTCTTACTCGCTGGCAATCAGCTCGTAATTATCCACCCGGCGCACCTCGCTGACCGGAAATACTTGCAGTCCGGTGATTGCATCCACCGCTGTCATCAGATCAGCATCTTCGCTTTCGGGGTTGACCCTTGCCAGCGCCCGCAAGCGGTAAACCGGGTCGCCATGCTCATCTTCGCCCACCTGGTAACGCACCTGCAGCCGGGATTCCAAAGCAAATCTTTGTACAGGCATTGTTTCACCTCCCCTCACCCATATAGGTGCATTTAACCCTCTGTTTTTACTACCCCCGTGGCCAATGCCCGCAAGCCCCGTTGCTTATGGGTGTGGACTGTGCTCACTGCCAAGTCCAGTCGGCGTGCAATCTCGGCAAGGCTAAGCTCATGCCAAAAGTACAGATACAGAACCTGGCGCTGCCGGGTAGTAAGCATCTCCAGCAGAGAAGCGTCCTGTGGCAGCTCTTCCACCCGCGCAGAGCGCTCCCGTAACTCCAGCCACTCCCCGCCCAGCGGGTCCCGGCGGTGACGGCGCAGCAATCGCTTCAGGGCAGTCCACACCTGGCGCCGGAAAAAGGCCGCCTTGGGCACATTCCGGGAAGGATCCCAATCACGTTCCGCCTCCACTAAGGCAAGCCAGGCCTCCTGCTCCAAATCCTCCCGCTCCAGCCCCTGACCCTGAAACCGGCGGGCAAAGGCAGATACCAACGGGCGAAAGTCTAGAAGATTGTCCAAACTCAACACCTCAAACCAATACTCCCCGGGGTACCCCCAGCATACCGCCGCGGAGATTCAGGGGCAAAAGCGCCAGTGACGCCGGAGCGCATTAGTTTTTTGGGTCGGAGAACAAAAAAAGCCATCCTTTTACGCGGGAGGACAGCGAATTTTCTAGGACGGATAGAAAAAACCGGCCTTTGGCCGGCATTTAGCAGGACTCCTGACGAAGCGGAACCTCTTCCGTTTTCAGTTTAATATTGTTTTTGTCCATCAGGTGTCTGATCCCCTTTATAGCCTGCCGGGAGGATATTTTGCGCATATCCAAAACCAATACCTGCCCGAACCGGGCAATCAGCTGTGCAAGTTCCTCCTCATGGCAGGCGCGGAAGCGGAGGAAACTGAAATCCCGCGCCAGCCGGCGCATAATTTCCGGAGTCTGGTCCTGCGATCCCAGGTCTACCACAATCACGCTGTTGGGGGTGAAATAGCGGTTGGAGAAAAAGCAGTCCAGAGCCAGCTGGCGAAACAAGCCTTCAACTACATTCTCGTTGTCCTTAACCAGAAACAATAAGCCGACCTGGGGAGGGACGTAACGGAAGGAGAGAAGCCAGCGCCAAATTCCGATTGCCAACTTTAGGATGCCGTATACAGCCAACAGCCAAAATACCGTTTCCATACCTCCACCTCCGCATTAATATATATGCAGCGAGCTAAACAAATGTACTTGTGGATTCTGGAAGAAACAAAAAACCCCTGCCATAGACAGGGGCAGGGGATTATAGTCCGGCGTCTTGGCGCAGGGCCGGCGCCTTGTCGGTGCGCTCCCAGGGCACATCCAGGTCGATGCGACCCATATGCCCATACGCGGCCAAACCCTTGTAAATCGGGCGTCGCAAATCCAGTTCGCGAATAATCGCGCTGGGTCGAAGATCAAAGTGCTTGCGGATCAGGGCCTCAATCTGGGCCTCATCAATCTGGGCGGCGCCGAAGGTTTCCACCGAGATTGAAACCGGCTGGGCGACGCCGATGGCGTAGGCCAGCTGCACCTCACATTTTTCTGCCAAGCCGGCGGCGACAACATTTTTCGCCACATAGCGTGCGGCATAGGCGCCGGAGCGGTCCACCTTTGTCGGATCCTTGCCCGAGAAGGCGCCACCGCCATGCCGGGAATAACCGCCATATGTATCAACAATAATCTTTCGCCCAGTAAGGCCGGAATCACCTTGGGGGCCACCGATTACGAAGCGCCCGGTGGGATTGATGAAGTAGCGGGTGCGTTCATCCAGGAGCTCAGCCGGCACCGACTTTTTGACAACCTCTTCCAGAACATCGTCCCTGATTTGCTCCAGCGTCGCCTCAGGCTTGTGCTGAGTAGAAACGACAACCGCGTCCACCCGCCTAGGTTTGCCATCGACATATTCCACGGTCACCTGGGTTTTGCCATCGGGGCGCAGGTAGGGGAGAATCCGCTTTTTCCGCACCTCTGCCAAACGGCGGGCCATGGCATGGGCCAAGGACACCGGCATTGGCATCAATTCCGGGGTTTCATTGCAGGCAAAGCCAAACATCATTCCCTGGTCGCCGGCGCCGGTCGCATCTTCCGCCTTTTCTTCACCTTCCCGCGCCTCTAGGGCTGTATCGACGCCAAGGGCGATATCCGGGGATTGTTCATCTATGGCGGTCAGCACCGCGCAGGTATCGCCGTCAAAGCCATATTTCGCCCGGGTATAGCCGATATCCAGGATTGTTTCCCGCACCAGCGCCGAAATGTCGATATAACATTTGGTTGAAATCTCGCCGGTGACCAACACTAGTCCGGTGGTGACCAATGTCTCCGCGGCCACTCGAGCCTCGGGATCTTTAGCGAGAATCGCATCGAGAATCGCGTCGGAAATCTGATCCGCCACCTTATCCGGGTGACCCTCGGTTACAGACTCGGAAGTAAATAAAAATCTGCGTTCAGCCATAATAACACCTCCATATATATATTGTCTCAACTGGAAACAAAAAACCCTTTCACTTGAAAGGGCCGCAACCCCTCATCTACGGGAATTGGCACCGTGCCTCGCTGGCCGGTTGCCGGGTTTCAAAGGGCCCGTCCCTCCACCACTCTTGATAAGAGAATATCCAGTTGTTGAAAGTTTACTGCTTTCCAGGCGATTTGTCAAACACAACGTGCCCAATTTACGGGTCAATAATATTATGTGGAATTTAGCAGGGCAGGGGGTGGTCAAGATCACTTAACGATTCAAAATATATTGTCCATGATGCAGAGTATCTACACGACACGACACCAAAATTTATTAGGAGGTTTTATCATGCGAAAGTCTTTGGCTCTGGCCCTTGCATGCATGCTGGTCTTTGGTCTAATGAACTTTGCCCAAGCAGAGGCCAACGATTATGAACTCTCGGCCGCGTTGACAGAGGAAGGTCTCGAAGTCAGTCTAACCAACAACACCCAGGAACCAATAACCGTCACCGGTGTGGAGATGGCAGCCAGGGTGGAGCTTGAGAGTCAAGATCCCCTTTCCTGGGGAAGAAACGTCCTGGACGAAAGCGATGAGCTGCTAGGCGGTGAGGAGGAGCTGGTCATCGAACCAGGAGCTACTGAATTAATCGCTCTAATTGCCCCCGGACTCCCTGACACCTGGCGTCCCAACAACGCCGCAGACCACACCCTGGCCCTGAAAACTTGGGTGAGAATTGACGATATATTCCACAACTTAGGGGAAGTAAAAATTGACCTGGAACCGGAACCATTGGGACTGGAACTTGTCCTTGGTTCAAATTCCCCCACCCAGCACATCGATGTTGAAGATGTGGTACTGACGCTAACCAACAATACCGGCGCCTCAATAACCATCAGCGGCCCCGTCGTAGTTCAAGGCATTGACCACTGGAGCCTGGAAGAGGGCAGGGAAAGGGTTCGCCTCGGATTGACTGCGGGAGATACGATGACAATCCCCGCCGGTGAAACAGAAAATATTGCTGTCCTTGAGCCAGGTAGAGATATCAGCTGGCGAAACTTTTGGAGTCCCCAGCTGCAGAACCTCCACGCCTGGATAAATGTAGATGGTGAAGGGCTTTGGTGGGATGAAATAACCCATGTCATCGCAGGTGAGACTTCTGACACAGGGCTTACCGGTGGGGCAAAATTTACCGCCGACAATCTGGACGGAACTGCGACTCTGACTGTTAACGTTGAAGAAGCTACATTCAGTTCAGGCGTAGTCTGGAATGAAAGTGCAGGCAATTGGGAAGAAGCTCACAGCATGGTAATTATCGGTCCCGTCACCGGCATGAGCAAAGAAGACTTCGCGATCCTGAAACCTATAAAGGATGGGGTTGAATTTGGCGAGGTGCTCAGCGTTAGGGAGACAAGCACCCCTGGCACATACGAACTAGTGATTGGTGGCTTTAAAGACGGAGAGCATGATATCTACGTAGAATTGCGGGCGGACGGCGAGTTTATGGGTGTTGCCCAGGCCACCGATGAAGAAGAAGGTCCTGTCTTCACGGTGGAAATATCCTCCACCAAGCCGATTCCCTCAACTCTGAACCCGGAGAGTGGCAAATACGAGGCCAAGCTTGAGTTCCCGGTGGCCAATATCAGTTTCAGCTCTGACAGCCAGCTGACAGCCGAGCTGAGCCTACGCCGCAAGGGGTCTTCCCTCAACCCGGCGCCTGCGGGCGCAGAGCCTGCTGGCATCTTCATGGACATCAATGTCGTCGCTGGTGACTTGGGCGACAGTGAAATCACCCTGGAAGTCAAGTACAGCCTTGATGACATCCCCGTGGGCATGAACGAAAACAACCTTCGACTCTTCCGTTTTAACGAAGACAAAGGGGAATGGGAAGAGCTGCCCGATCAGGAAGTGGATACCGATGCCAAGGTAATCCGTGTGCATCTACAGGGCTTCAGTGAGTTTGGCGTCTTTGAAGTAGAGCAAATTAGCGAAGAAGTACCCCCCACTGAAGAACTGCCTGCAACCGGCGCTCCTGTGCAGACGCTGTTCTACCTGGGAATGCTCCTACTGCTTGGCGGCATTGCCTTGACCGCCCGTAAACAATTTGCTTAAGTGAAGATCTTGCAGCAGCTCGGAAACGGGCTGCTGCTTTTCTGCCCAGAACTTGCCTCCAGGACAGTTCCGAACTTGCCCGCCATTGCCGCAAAAGGCAGGATTTCCCTGTGCAGTCCCGAATAAACAAATTATAAGTTGTGGAAGACACTAGACAGTACAAGATAGGGTCCCGAAAGGGCCCCAGAGGGGGGATAAAAATGTCTAACGCCATTGTCGGCATCGATTTGGGTGGCACTAACGCCCAGGGGGCAGCGCTGGTGAACGGAAAACTCTCGGAAAGCAAAGCGATTCCCACGCGGGCGCGTCAGGGACCGGAGGCAATTATGGATGACCTCGCTGACCTGGCCCATGAACTTGCCGCAGGCGCACCACTGGCTGCCGTCGGCCTGGGCGTGCCGGGACTGCTGGATTTGGAGCGGGGAGTGTGCGTCTTTTCCGGCAACCTTAACTGGAGGGAATTCCCCATCGTGGAGAAACTGGAACAGCGCCTGGGGGCGTCGGTGTTCATCGACAATGATGTGCGGGTGGCGGCCTTGGGCGAACTCAGCCAGGGCAAAGCCCAGGGCTGCCGAGATTTCATATACCTGACGGTGGGCACCGGCATCGGCTCCGGCATCTTTATTGACGGGCGTCTGCTCCGGGGCCCCCGCTGGTCCGCCGGCGAAGTCGGACACATGGTTCTAAATCCCCACGGGCCGGACTGCACCTGCGGCAGTCGCGGCTGCCTGGAAGCGCTAGCCGCAGCGCCGGCGATTGCCCGGGATGGGCGCAAAGCCGCCGCCCGGTATCCTGAGAGCCTGCTCAATGAAATGTCTGCCGGCGACCCCAATCGCATCGATGCCGCCCTGGTCTCCCGGGCCACAGACGCAGGCGATGCCATCGCTAGGCAGGTATTCGCCGAAGCCATGGACTGGCTGGGCATCGGCATTGCCAACCTGGTGAACATATTTAATCCGGAGCTGGTAGTAATTGGCGGCGGCGTCTCCCTGGCCGGTGAAAAACTATTAACGCCCGTCGGCGCCAAGATTGAGCAATATTCAATGCCCGTCCAAAAACAGAACGTGCGTCTGGAACTCTCGGCTCTGGCCGACAAAGCCGGCGTTTACGGCGCCCTAGAATTGGCCACCCGCCAAACGACTGACAAGGAGTGAACCCAATTGACAATTCTCGATAATCCCGCCCGGCTGCGGGAACTGGACTCGATGGACTCTATAAAAACCACGGAAAACTACCACCTACAATTTACCGAGGGCCTAGACCTGGCCACCAAGTTTACATTGCCGGCAGCTTACCGGCGCCCCTGGCAGCAGATTCTTATCCTGGGCACCGGCGGCGGTTCTTCAATCGCCGGCGCCCTCTTAAACAGTCTCTTCATTGACCACCTTAAACAACCGGTTATCGTCAATCAGGGCTATAACGCACCCGCTTTTGTGAACGAGGACACTTTAGTGATCGCCCTTTCCCACTCGGGCAATACCGAGGAAATTCTCTCCGCCCTGGGCCAGGCCTGCCACCTGGGGGGCAAACCGCTGGCAATCACAGCCGGCGGCGCCCTGGCCGATATTTGCCAGGCAGAGAGTTTTCCCCACCTGATTGTCCCCCGGGACATCGGCCATCCGCGCCGGAACCTGGGCTATATCGTTGTACCCCTGGTACTGGCCCTGGCGCAACTGGGCCTGGTGCCGGATATCAGCGCCGATATCCGGGAAACAATCACCGCCATGGAGTCCTGGGGCCAGCAATGGGGCGCCAACACTCCCCTGGCAGACAATCAGGCCAAACAGCTGGCCCAAGCCATCAAGGGTCACATCCCACTGGTCTACGGCTCCAGCGATCACCTGGGGGCCGTGGCTTGGCGCTGGAAGAACCAGTTTGGCGAAAACAGCAAGCTGATGGCCTTTTACAACCTGATTCCCCACCTGCATCATGATGAAGCCGTGGGCTGGGACATGGAACCACAGCTCCTGAACAAGTTAATGCTGATAATGCTCCGAGATAATATCCTGGACTCGCCCAAGGTTCAGAAACGCAAGCAGATTAGCGCCGAAATGCTCAGCACACGCATGGGGGGAGTCCGGGAGGTCTGGGCCCAGGGCGAGTCCCGCTTTGCCCGACTCTTTTCCCTTATCCACCTGGGAGACTTCGTCAGCCTTTATGCCGCCCTGATTCGGGAGATTGACCCTACCCCGGTGGAGATCATCAACCTGTTTAAGGAGAAAATGGGGCAGTAATTCTGTAAGATTATAGTCCAAAATCAGGCACAGGGAGGGATAAGCTTGAAAATTTCCGACGCCCAGTTAAGCATCTGCCTGGGCAACCGGGAGGAGTGTTACAACTTCACAGGACCTCAGTTTAGCAACCGCATGTTCTCAATCACCCACAGTCAGGGACAACTCCAGAACGGCCGCCTTGTCTCCCTCCAGTTGGAGGCCCAGAAACCCTTGCGCCTGACCAGCTTCTCAATGACATTGGAACCGGACATCGATCCCGCGGCTCGGATGCTGGTCAACGGCTACCAAACCTGGACCCAGACCCGGGAAGTGACTGGCAATCAGCGTCTGGGGCGACTATTCTTTCCTGCGCGGCCGCTGCTGGCGCCCTATGGCGATTACCATTTTGTCAAGCCCCGGGGCCGGGGGCGCTTTCACTCCTGGTCCTGGGTCGGTTTCAATAATGAAGGGAACTGGCTGCTGGTGGGTTCCTGTGATGAAAGTGCCGGGTTTACGAAATTCACTTATGACTACCATACCCGTAAACTGATGATCTCCTGCGACTGCCAGGGTCTCCGCAGCCAAGGGGCGACCCTGCTCAAGCTCTACATAGGCCGCGGTGAAGAACAGACAATCTGGGACGAGTACAGCAGCCTGCTGCCTCCGGCCCACCGCCGGCTCAACCCAAAAACCATCGGCTGGACAAGCTGGTATAATTACTACACAAAAATCGACCAGGGCATAATCCGCCAGAATCTGCGTGCCCTGTCCGAGAGCGGCCTGCCCCTGGATGTGTTTCAGATTGATGATGGCTGGCAACAGAAAATTGGCGACTGGCTCCACGTCAACCACAAATTCCCCGCGGGCATGGACACCTTGGCCCGGGAAATTCGGGCCACCGGGCTGCGGCCCGGCCTCTGGCTGGCGCCATTTATCTGTGAAAAGAACTCGGAACTGTGGAAGAAGAATTACGACTGGGTCCTCAAAGACCGCCAGGGACGCCCGGTGCGGGCAGGCTGGAACCCCGGCTGGTCAGGCTGGTTTTATGCCCTGGACTTCTATGCGCCCGGTTTTCAAACCTGGCTCCGGGAAGTTTTCCGCACCGTGTTCAAAGACTGGGGTTACCAGCTGGTCAAATTGGACTTCCTTTATGCCGTCTCCCTTCACCCCCATCACAACAAAAGTCGGGGGCAGATAATGTGCGAAGCCATGGACTTCCTGGACAATATCTGCGGTGAAAACAAGATTCTCGCCTGCGGGGTGCCCCTGGGCGCGGCGGCCGGCAAGGTCGATTACTGTCGCATCGGCAGTGATGTCGCTCCCTATTGGGAAGACAAATTTCTCGCCTCCATTAACTACCGGGAGCGTGTGTCTACCGTAAACTCTTTGCTCAGCACCTTGCACCGGCAAATGCTGGATCGGCGCTTTTTCCGCAACGATCCCGATGTCTTTATCCTCCGGGACGGTAAACTTGCAATAAACGAGAACAAGCTCACCCCGGATCAACGCTATACTTTATTCCTGGTCAACAACCTACTGGGCGGGCTGGTGTTTTTCTCCGAAGACATCACCAGCTACACTCCGGAGCAGCGAGAACTGCTCAGCGAAATGTTCCCGGCTCTGGAAACGACCGTTACCCGGTTCGAAAACAGCAATAATCTCTACACAGTCCACTTCCAGGCAGGCGAGGACCAGTATATTGCCCTGGTCAATCTTAACGACAGCGCCGAATCCATCACCCTGCCAGAGGGGGCATGGTTTCACCCCGAATACTTTGTCTGCCGGCAAAAAATTAAACTGCGTCCCCATCAGTCTATCTGTCTGCGGCGGCTAGCGCCCCACCCGGACCGCCCCTGGCTGCTGGGCAGCTCCGGCCACCTCTGGCCCGGGGCCCAAGTGAAGCCGTTGGAGCCGACAGTGGATGGTTGGCGTCTGGAACTTGTAGCCCATGCCGCGCCCCATACCCGGGTCTGGCTAGGCACCGCCGATTCCCAGCCGGTAATTATCAATGGCGAGGAATATACCCCCGCCACCCGTGACGGCTATAATTACATTATTGTCTGAGGAGGCAAAAGCTATGGAAGCAAGCGCGACTCCAGCCCGCATGAGCATGCGGGATAAAGTCACCCTGCTGATTCTCGTGCTGATGTCAGTCTTTCTCTTTGCCGACCAAAACCATCTTCGGCGTTGGCGCCACCATTGGCGGTATCGCCGGCGCTTGGCTGGGACAGATTCTCTACCGCAAAGATCCGCGGAAGTTGCCCCTGCTCTGCGGCGCGGCAGTGCTCATCGGCATCGTCCCCACCTTGATTATGCTCAACCTCACCTGGCCCACCGACCCCTGTCCATATCATCCTGCCGGTGCTCTTCGGTCTGGTGGCCGGCGCCCTGATCTCGGTGGCCGGGCCGAATATCAAGGCGATTCTCCTCAATGTCAATGCCCCGGAGCACCGGGGGACGGTCTTTGCCCTCCACAACCTCTTTGACGGCATCGGCCGCGGCGTCGGCATCCTCATCGGCGGCTTCATGATCGCCGCCTTGGGCTATCCCTTCACCATCTACTTTTCCGCCCTGATGTGGATCCCCTGCGGACTGCTCTACCTAGCAATTTACTGGACAATCAACAAAGACCTCAACTACCTAGATAACTACCTGAACAATAAAAAGGCCGAACTCAGCGAGCGCTCGGCCTAGAACCAAATTGCCGCCAGCAGGCGGCCTTTTTTTGCCCAGGCTGTTCCGCTTGTTACCTATTTCATAAGCCAGGCCTGGCATGATAAAGTCTTTTTCCCGACTCTGGTAAATACCGGAGCTGAGCTATCGATTGCTCGTGAAACCTTTAACCGTTTAGGGCAAAAAAGGATTCGTGCCGGCGAAGAGAGAAGTAGTTATTTCACCATAAATTATAACCGGTGCCAGCTTAGGTACGGGACAAGTGTAACCAATCCTGCATACCTGATCGCACCGACAACAGGAGGTCCGCAATTGCTAGCGATTGATCGTATTCGCCAGGACATCGAAGCCCTCAGCAAATTCAATTCCACACCAGAGCAAGGCTGCACAAGGTTCAGCTACAGTCGGGAAGATTGGCAAGCCAGAGATTATCTGCTCCGCCAATTTGAACAATTAAACCTGAGTGTCACCACCGACGGAGTCGGCAATATCCGGGCACGACGCAACGGGATCAAGCCGGAACTCCCACCAGTATTGATTGGCTCCCATATAGATACCGTCCACCATGGTGGCAAATTTGACGGCGTGCTGGGGGTGGTGTCTGGTCTGGAGGCGCTGCGGGTTATATGCGCTGCGAACACTAGCCATACCCACCCGATTGAGCTGGTTATCTTCGCCGAAGAGGAAGGCTCCAATTTCACTTCCCTGGCCGGCAGCAAAGCGCTAGTGGGAGCGTTGGATGTCGAAGACCTAAAGCGACTGGTCAATTCCCAGGGTGTTTCAATGTATCAAGCAGCAAAGGATTTTGGACTCGACCCAGACTCGATGCACCGGCATGTAATCAGTCCAGGTGCGGTTAAAGCGATGCTGGAGTTGCATATCGAACAATCGGTGGTATTGGAAACCGAGGGCATTCCAGTGGGTATAGTCGAAAATGTCGCCGGCGGTAGATGGCTGGGAGTCACCCTCAAGGGCGTGGCGAACCACGCCGGAGCTACCCCGATGCCGTACCGCAAAGACCCCATGGCCGGGGCGGCAGAGATTATCAGTCAGGTCGGCACTATCGTGGCCGCCCAGGGCACGGATACAACCGTTGCAACTGTCGGCAAAATTGAGTGTTCTCCCAACGCGCCCAACGTCATCCCCGGAGAGGTGTTCTTCACCTTCGATGTCCGGGACATTAACACTGCCGGTATGGAAAATGTCTGCTCCGCCCTGATTAGAACGGTCAAGACAGTGGCCGAATCCAATGGTCTCAGGGCAGAAATCCAAGTTATGGGCGAAACCCTACCTGTCCGCCTCTCGCCCTTTGTCAGCAGCGAACTGGAAGCGGCCGCTACCGGGCTGGGCTTGCAACACAAACGGATGAACAGCGGCGCTTTGCACGACGCCTGCATTATGGCCGGCGTCACCGATGTGGGAATGATCTTTGTCCCCAGCGTCGGCGGCCGCAGCCATGCCCCCGAAGAGGATACCCGCTACCAAGATATAGAGGCAGGCGCCAAGCTGTTGCTGGCTGCCCTGCTCCGCCTGGCGGCAGCATAGCCCACGAGGTGCCCAACCCGGGCGCCTTTTTTATCCAGGCGAACCTTATGTTGCACACAACCCCGGGATAATAATATAATAGATTTAATCTACGGGGGGTGTATTTTTGACAGAAAAAGCAGTTGTTCTTGGCGCCAATTACTATATCGGACTCTCGGTCATCCGCTGCCTGGGACGCCAAGGGGTGCACGTGACCGCCGTCGATTACCGTCCCCGCCGGGCCTATGCATTTTCCTCCCGCTACTGCCGGGAAAAGCTGGTGGCCCCCGACTACAAGACTGAGCCCCGGGCGTTTGTGGACTTCCTTTTGGACTATGGGCACAGGCAGGAGCAGCCGCCGGTACTGATGCCAACCGCCGACCCCTATGCACAGCTGATCGACGCGAATCTCAATGCCTTGAAACAAGTCTACCTGATTCCAACACGACAACAAGATTACCTCAGTCAGATCATCGACAAGGCGTCCCTGCAGTCCCTCTGCCAAAAGCATGGGGTCCATATTCCCGAAGAATACGAACCCAATGATCTGGATGCTGTCGAATATCCCTGTCTGGTCAAGCCCGCCGATTCCCATGCCTTTGTCCGCGCCTTCCGGGTCAAGATGTTTATGGTCAAAGACCGGGCTGAACTAGACCGTGCTCTTGAGCGGGCGCGTGCTCATAATCTGCCGGTGGTTATCCAGCGCATTATCCCCGGTTTTGACGACCATGTCTGTACATATGATGCCTATCTGGACCAGCGGGGCAAGGTCAGCCACTGGACCACCTGCCAGAAACTGCGCCAATACCCAATTAATTTTGGCGCCTCGGTCTATACCCGGCACAAAGTCATCCCCGAACTCCACGAAATCGGCAGCAAGTTTCTCGAGGCAATCGGTTACCGCGGGTTCGCGGAAATAGAGTTCAAATATGACCCCGGACGCAAGCGCTGGTACCTAATTGAAATCAACGTCCGCTTCTCAAGTCTCAACGTGCTCCTCAACCGGGTGGGGCTAAATTTCCCCTGGATTATGTACCGCGATCTTACCGGCGAGCCTTTGCCGCCCAAGGCAATTACCGAGAGTACTAATATTCGCTTCCGCTATCTTTTGGAAGATGTCTATGCTATGCGGGATTACCTGCGCCAGGGCCAACTTAATGCCTGGCAGCTTCTAAAATCCGAATTCGCCCGCAAAGCGCCGGCGGTCTGGGACTGGGGCGACCCCCTGCCCGCCTTCACCTGGACAAAGCTTACCACCGGCAATATCACCGGCAAACTGCGCCGGCGTATAGTAAAAAACGGCGACTGAAAGTCGCCGTTTGCCGCGAAACAAAAGAGCCGCCGGGGAAGCGGCTCCAACAAGGAGGGGTGAGAGGGTTAGTCTACAAGTTTAAATGCCTTCGGTCCTGCCCCACAAATCGGGCATTTATCCACCTGCTGCAGCTCGACATTGCCGCAGACGGTGCAAAGATGAAAGCTTAATTCTTCTTGGGACTCCAAATTATCTAGTATATGTTGATAAAGACGGGCATGCACTTCCTCTGCCTTCATGGCAAACCGGAAAGAACGGGCGGCTTCCTTTTCGCCGGCTGCTTCTGCCTGGGTGACCATGTCCGGATACATGCTCTCGAACTCATACGTTTCACCAGCCACACCCTCTTTGAGGTTTTCGGCGGTGCTACCAATGCCCTTCATTGCCCGCAAATGGGAATGGGCGTGGATGGTCTCGGCCTCGGAAGCAGCCCGGAACATGCGGGCGGCGTTAATATAGCCTTCCTTCTCGGCCTTCTCGGCGAAAGCCAGGTATTTTCTGTTTGCCTGGGCTTCGCCGGCAAACGCTTCCTTCAGGTTTTGCAAAGTTTTGCTGTCCATAGTAATCACTCCTTAATAATAATCATTACTGATACCATAATACCTGACCGGCCTACGCTTGTCAACCATTTTTTACAGGGGGTAACAAAAAAAGTGCATGATTATAATTGTCAGTGTGGTAATAACTGCGCCTCCCGGGTTCCCATCTTCCAGGGCCTGAGTCCGGAGGAATTGGGTAAATTCAACGCCCTCTTGAGCACCCGGGAATACCGAAATGGCGAAATCATTTACAATGCCGGCGACGAGGCCGCCAACCTTTTGATTGTCAACACCGGCCGGGTTAAAATCTTCCGGCTGAGCGCCGATGGCCGGGAGCAGATTATCCGCATCCTTCACCCCGGCGACTTCTTCGGCGAGGCGGTTTTCTTCCACAACCAACCGCTTACCGCCTCTGCCCAGGCCCTAGAGCCGACAGTACTTTGCCAGCTGGAAAAGACCCAGGCCGAGCAGGTGCTTTTGGGTAACCCGGAGATCAGCGCAAAAATCATTGCCGCCCTCAACGAACGCCTGCTGAATGCCGAATCCCAGATCGAAAACCTGGGAACCCGTACCACCGGCCAACGGGTGGCCGGCCTGCTTCTGGATCTGGCCAATGAGCAAGGCACCGACACCATAGCTTTGCCCTTGACCCGGGACGGGCTGGCCAGCCTCACCGGCATGGCCCGGGAAAACTTTAGTCGCCGCCTTCAGGACCTGGAGGCCCAGGGCATAATCGCCGCCAAGGGACGCAAAACCATCATCATCCGCGACCGCGACCGCCTGGAAGCCTACGCAAACTAAAAAGCGCCAATCGAGGACGGTTCTCGATTGGCGCTTTTTAGTTTGTCGCTTCAACAGAGGCAATCAAAATATCGATAACTTCTGCGATGATATCCTGGGGCGCCTCTTCCAGAAAGCAGGCATTCCTTGCACGCAAGTCCAACGATTTTGCTTGCTCGCACATTATAGCACCGCTGGTCTTTGTCCGCTCATCCAAGGACACATGCAAAGGAAATCGCCGCTCACTATTAGTAATCGGACAGACAATCGCCAGATTGGTAAAATGATTAAATGTTTGATTGCTTACCACAAACGCCGGCCGTCTTCCTCTTTGTTCATGGCCAACCTGGGGGTCAAACTCCAGAAGGATGATGTCGCCCTGCTGAGGCCGGTAAGTTGTCATAACTCTTCATTCCCCATGGGTTTCCCGGTGTCCCACTCCTCGCACTGATACTCTTCTTTATACTCAGCAATTCTCTCCTCTAAGGTCTTGCGCTTTTTTAAAGGCTTAATTATAAGTGTGCCTTCACGGACTTCAATTTCTACCTTGTCATTCTCCTTGAGCTCAGCCTTCCTCCAAAATAGCCTTCGGTAACCGCAATGCCTGGCTGTTTCCCCACTTTTGGATTTTACCATACACAAACATCACCTCAACATAAGTATATCCCATGTATCTACATGGCGCAATTGCTTCTTGGGAATGCACCAATCGGGGACGGTTCTTGATTGGCGCTTAAACAAGTAACCCTGCCCGAACATTTACGGCGCAGGGGTCTTTAGTTGCCGCTTGGCAAACCCTTTCTTGTATGCAAGTTTCAGAACCGTCCCCGGGGCACGACTGGCATTAAACCCTACGGCACACGATAAACAACCTCGCCTGCACCATCAAGCGCCTCGATAACCTTTACGCCGGCTACTGCCTCCTCGCGAATTATCAGATATCCGTTGCCAGAGACTTTTTCGGAAATCTTCACGCCGTCGCTGTATTCCAAACGAATCTCCTCAATCGTTTCGTCAACAATCTCTCCATACGTTATAAGATATGACCCGTCATCACCAATTGCACCACCACTTGAGAAAGTCAGAGGTCTCGGGGCTTCCAAATCACTTTCCGCCAGCCCCCCACTACTCCCACGGATTACTGCTTTACCATCATTTTCATGAATGAAACAGTAGTCAGTATAACGAGCATTATTATAATTGTAGGAAACTACAATCACTAAATGCTCCTGCAACTGAGTAGTAGCCAACACGCTTATATCCTCTGAATGTTTATACCACTCTTTCAAAGCGGTATAAATTTCCTCCTCATCGAGAGTAACATCCGACACTTTACCGTTGCAGCCAGCCCCAGTGAATAGAAGCAATAACACAAGCATATAACAAACATTTCTTACCATTATCAACCCCCCTCACAATAGTGCTCCTTGCAACAAATAACATGGCTACCAACGGTCTAATCTACAGTACGCCACCTATTTAATGTAATTTGGTTCGCCTTTGTGAATTGCGAGGGTGTACTAGAAAAAGTCATACTAATAGTTGGAGCTGAGTTGACTGGCCAGTTAAACCCTAATGAAGATAAACTAGCATTCGTCCAAGTATGCAAGAAATCCATCTTGATGTAAATTGGTAGCTGGCTAGGAACTTTCGTCAACCAGAACCATACTTGGCCCTGATAACCAACGTACAGATTATCCTGAACTGGACGTGGTATCCATCTATCCTCAAAAGCGTAAACAATCCCCGACTTGTCAATTCTTGAGGGTCCCCCTGCGTTAGGATAGTGCGTTCCAAGTTGGTCGTAAACAGCAATATTGGCCGGGTTAGAGGCAAGTATATAGCCTGTTACTGGGTTCCAATTAGTCTGGCACATTGCAAGTGAAACACCGTCAAAAGCACCTGCGTTGCTGTCCACCAACCCTAGTCACTTCCACTTCCACCATCCCTTCACAACATACCTCTGAGACAAACGATCATAGTAGCCGTCAATACTATATAAATCAACAGATCCCGGAGAGCTTTCTGGCTCAAACCCTCGAATAATGTCCACCTTGTGAACTCCGTTCAACGCCAGCCACTCATCGACTTTCTCCGCACCCTGGCCTCCCAATGAAGCCATGTTTTCCTCGATAAATGTTCTTCTGGAATGCCACGCACTTTCGTCAGATGGACTTGATGCAAAGCTCGTATTAAAACTAACAATTATAATTAGGCTTAAACAAATAATTACTCCATATGCTTTCACTTTCTAACACCTCCAATATTAATTAATACTAATCGCTGGATTGAAGCATCGCCCAACAAATTAATACACCACCTTTTTTTTCAATATTTAAATTTTTGTGTCATTCAAATTATACCCCCCCCCCCAGTAAAAAATCAAACTAAATAGCAAGGAGTCGTCAGACATATTTCGACATTTTAAGCCAATTTGAGGACGCCTATCGAGGCCACTCGGGGACGGTTCTTTTAGAGGACAATCGGAAGTTTTGCGCCAACCAAAGCCCAGCTGTGATTTAAGGTGTCGCTGGGGTTTTTATCATCATTAAACTGTAAAACTCGGGAGGCTCCCAGTTTCATGAATAAGGATATAACATTGCTATTGCCCTGACAATTCTTGTGTTATAATTCAAATAATATTCATACTGTGGGGTATTAACTTGGGAGGGTGATTATCATAATGAAACGAAGGCTTAAGTACCTGCTTCCAGTCTTGCTGACCCTGGCATTGCTGGCTGGATGCACATCAACCTCAGCTGAAATCGAAAACACTATAAAACCTGCAGACCTGACAATCGGGGAAAGCCAAATTGCGTCAGCCTTCGCAGACACGTCCTTCATCTTTGACCTCGCCTTAAACGTTGAGACAGAAGTTAATGTAGAACTCTGGGTCGTTCATTATAGTGAGGGACTTGAAGAAAATCGAATGGGCCCGGTTGCCATTCTCAGCGAAGATGACGAGCGTGTAATGGTAGGAGTGACTGATTTACCCACCGGCGAGCAACTCTGGAAAACTAAACTGAACGGCAACGGCGGGACATTTGCCTGGCCTAAACCGGCCTCAACGGCATGGACATGGAGCGGCGCGCCAGAGCAACAAAGCATTGAATTTGGCAAACCAGTTCTGCTCGCTTGCATGGTCGGTACTAAATCCGGTGGAGTATCAATACTTCGATCTATATTTGACGGCGACGAGGCGATGATGGCCGAGACGCTAAAAAATGATGATGTTTTCCTGGTTTACCTTCAAGTCACCGAACGCTAGCCAATAGAGTAGGGTAACCATTTTCATGGCTACCCCCTCATCAAACCGCACGTGCCCTACTAAGGCATTGGATAGGTTACACTTAGTTGGACAGATTCGTTAAGGTCATATAAGCTTGATTCAAATAAAACTATAGGAGAATCAAAATGACCAAGCGAGAAAGAAGGACATTCTCACAAGAGTTTAAAGAACAAA